>CAYYBU010000467.1:0-3675 GCA_964469945.1 uncultured Planctomycetaceae bacterium | reverse complement strand
TGGTGCAGGGCTTGCAGCAATTGATCGCCCATCTGAATTGCCAGGCGACGCTCGCAATTGGGCAGGATCACGGCGAATCCCGCTTCGCCGTGGGAGGAACAGGCGTAGCAACGGCCCAAACGAGTGCAGGCACTCCTTAACAGTCGCCGCAGGGCGTCGAAACCATCGCCGCCGAGCAGCAACAACAACTCGTCGGCGCCGTCGAGTTCGACCAGCAGCAAGCTCAAGGGACAGTGGGATTGGCGGCACGCCGTAACGGCCGCACAAAGGCTGCCCATCAGCCCAGGACCGGCGTCCGCGGCCGCTCCGATCACCTGGGCCGGCGCGGACGCCGCCGCCACGGTCGCGACCGTCCGGGCCTTGGAAACCTGGAGACCCGTCATCGCCGGCAGATCGGCGTGGGCCTGCTCGGTCCGAAACGCCGGACGACACGCGGTCGCCAGTGCGTCGGCCAGTCCCTGGATCTCCTCGAACAAACAGTCCTCTGGCGGCAGAGCCGCTTCCGGCCGCGGCGAACCGTGGAACATGTCCTCGACCGTCTGGCTGGCCACGCCGGCCAGTTGACGTTGGGCTTCGGCCAGGACGTCGACGTATTGCACACCCTCGGGCAACTGGAGCGTGAGTACCGCGGCAAGCTGTCGCACCTTCTCCTCCAAATCGCCCAGCAACGGTATCCATTGCTCTTTGCCGAGGTTGCGGTAATCGCGACCGTACTCGAGCAAGGGACGAAGTATGGCGGTTTGCCCTTCGGCCAGCAGTTGGGCAACCAGTTCGGCCAAATGGAGGATTCTCGGCAAGGCCGTGCGGCTGGCCGTTGCGGCCGACGACAGTTGTCGCGGATCGGCGGCCACCGCTTCGACCAGGTTCTCCGGCAGATGCCACTGGGCCAGCAAACGTGCCGAAAGCGTGGCGTGCGTGAAACCGAGCGACTCGGTTTCGAAAATGTCCAGGTCCAGGCCGCTTTCCGACACGCGGTCGAGGAACTGTGCATACGCTTCGCCCAGCTCTTGCAACAGCAGCAACTCGCCCAGGTCTTGCAGCAGGCCGGCAATGAAGGCGTCGTCGCCCGGGATATGCCACAGGCGTTCGCTGATTTCGCGACAGGCCACCGCCTTGGTCAGCGTGTGCCGCCAGTAGCGGCCGGCCGTGCGGGCTTCGATTTCGGCGAACAGTCCGCCGGGTAAACTGAACCCCAGCACCAGCAGCTTCAAGGGCTTGGTTCCCAACAGCGCCAGGGCCTGGTTCAAATCCGAAATTTCCCGACTCAAACCGAACAGCGAACTGTTGACCACCCGCAGGATCTTGCTCGTCAGAGCGGGATCGTTCTCGATGCACTCTTTCATTGCCCGGGTGTCGAGCTGCGGATTGTCCGTCAGTTGCAACACCTCCATCGCCACGGCGGGCAGGCTATAGAGCCGCGTGGCCTTCCGCACGAGATGATCGACTATAGTCGCCGGGTCATTCATGGCACACCTTGATGGACTGCCAGCGCGCGGGCGTCCGCCTCAAATCTAGCTTAGTGGCGGCGTCCGCGCAGGCCCAATGGCCCCATGAATCATGGCGAAAGAAGGCATGGACCTGACCACAGTGGGGTGTTGGTCCAGCCTGCGGAAGAAGGTGTGCTTACTTGCGGTGCCGAATCTTGGACCGCATACGACGTTTCTTGCGGCCAAGCTTGCGTCGGCCCTTGCCCGTTTTCTTAGTTCCCACACAACACTCCGTGAAGCTATCTAGGGTACGCGATACGCGCCGACCGTCGTTGGCAGCCCGTGCGAGCAGGCCTCTTGGTCCGGCATCCAAGCAGCCCCGGAGTATAACAGCACCAAGCACCGCAACGCAAGAGGGGTGGCGCCGCAGCTTGACGGAATTAACGCCACCACGCCGCCCTATGCGGAAAAAGCGGCATATTGCTTAGGATCGGCCGAATAATAACTTCCGGACTTGGGCGTCCCCCGTAGGTCAGGCTGTGCCTGACAGTCTGGGGTGTCAGGCACAGCCTGACCTACGATTTGCGGATGTTATTTATCTGCCGATCCTTAAGTCGAGATGCACGACTTCTGTGCATCCGGCACGCGCCGCGCGCCGGATAGATCAACCATTTGGCCCCTGCCCTTGGTCCCTGCGCTGTGGTACAGTCGATAAGAGGAGATGCGGATGAACAGGGCAATCCAACAGGGCAAGGGATCCATGCCGATCCCGGAGGTCTCGGCCTCCCGCATCTCACTGGCCGAACTGCAACGCGCGGTCTGGTTCGCCGATCCGGCGGCCTGGTTGACCTTGCCGCGGCTGCTGCGCCGCGTCATTCGCCAACATTGCCACTCGGTTATCGGTCTGGGGTTATCCGTGCCCCATCGCAAGAGCTATGTCCTTGCGCGCGAACCCCTGCTGGAAATCGTCGATGCCGCCGAGTTGGGCTGTGCGGACCAGGACGCGCTGCCGGAGCAAGTGATCCTGTTGGAGCGTCCCAGTCAGGAGGAACTGGCCGCCGCGCCCGCCGACGTGCTGCTGCTGCATTGCTGGCGGCTGCTGTTTCACGCCCGCGTCCATGCGGCGCTGGCCGCGCAGATCAGTGCCGGTCGGCTGACGGCGCCCGCGCTGCGGCAGCGGATTCAGAGGATCGGGGCGGTGCAGTTCGACGAGGCGCGGCTGGTGCTCGAACAGGAACGTTATCTCTTGCCGCCCAGCGACGAGACGGGCGTTTACGTGGAACTGGCGGCCGTGTATCTGGAACTGAAGTATTTCCTGCCCAGCCTGTTGCCTCGCTATTTTCCCTCGTTGGGCAGCGTGGAAGTGATCGACGCCGTGTTGGCCCAGGACCTCGACGCCGCGGCCCTGTTTCGGGCGACGCGGCCCGACGGGGCCACGCCGCCGCAAGATGCCGTGCAGATCGGCAACGTCGCCAGCCGCGGCCGGGGGGAATTCTTCTGGGACCCGGCCAAGTGGCGCTGGGACGCACCGCCGCCGGCCGAGGCCTTGCCCGTGGGACCAGCGCCAGGCAGCGTCTCCGTGGCCGCGGCCCCCGCGGAGGTCCCGGCCGATCCGAAGAAATATCGAGCGCTGGTCCGCCGTGCGGAGAAGGCCGCCGGCCGGGGCAACGTGGTCGGGGCCGCCATCTGCCGTGCGCGGGCCGAGCGTTTGGCCTCGCCCAAGTTGGCCGCCCGAGCGCGCGCGGCGATGCGCGCCGATATCGCCGATCTGATCCGCCGTTTGCAAGCCGCGTTGGGAATCGCCGACCAGAGCGCGGCGCCGTGGCAGCAGCCGCTGATGGATCTGCTCGGCCAGACGCCCAGCGGCATTTGGACCGCCGAAGCCCGTCTGCTTTACGATCTGCAAAAGGTGTGCGTGGACCACGAGCGCGAGATTTCTACCGTCGACCTGGTCGAGTGGGCCCTGTCGCTGGGCCGCCGGCCGTTGCGGCGGCCGCTGCCGCACCAGCGCGAAGTGTTGATGTCCAAGCACCTTCGCAGCGCGGCGGGGCGTTTGACGGTGGTGCGGCTTTCCGACCGCCAACGCCGGGCGTTGTCGGACCTGTTGCGCGTCGCCACGCAACGGGCGGAAACGGGCCTTCGCGATCGCTGCCGCCCGCTGGTCGCCGCTGCGTTGGACGACCTCGAGCTGCGCCCGCGCAATCTGCCCGAACGCGTCGCCAAGAAGAAGATCGTGGAGGAATTGCTC
>CAYYBU010000466.1:0-3682 GCA_964469945.1 uncultured Planctomycetaceae bacterium | reverse complement strand
GCTATAATTGACTTCGGGGCAGCCAAGCTGTAGGCTCAACACTATGGTTGTTGAAGTAAGAGACATGCTGAAAGTCGGCCTTTACACACCGCCTGAGGCGGCGTTCTACGCTCGCGTTCGCACCGGGATGATGAATCGCTGGATGTTTGGCGATAAGATTGGAAGTCCGGTCTTTTCTCCGCAATTCTCCGACCCCGACGAAAAAATAGTGACTTTTTTGGACTTCATCCAAGTGCTTGCTATTCGCGCACTCCGCGCTCCGCCGCATAAAGTTCCCCTGCACAAGATTCGTCAGGCCGTGGACATTGCACGTGAGCAGGGCATCGAGTACCCGTTTGCGATGGAGCACGTCACGTATATTTACGGCGACTCGGAGAGCACAAAGCGGGTTGGAGATGCAGAGGAAAAATATTCTAGCGACATCGTTCTTGACATTGGTGGTCGCCTGATTCAAGCGAGTGGGCCAGATCGCCGCAATCTGCTTATACGCAAGGTCGCTGAACTTTACCTGAGGGACGTGTCATTCGATCGAGCTACCGGACTGGCAACCCGATATATCGCATGGAGAGGAAGAGGCGAAGGTGACGTAATTTCAATGGACCCTCGTCGACGATTTGGTGAACCCGTCGTCGAGCGGTGCGGATATGCAGCAAGCACGTTGTGGGAAGCCTGTGAGATTGAGGGCGGCGTTGAAGAAGCCGCCAAGGCGTATGGCGTCGAGAACACGGACGTTGAATTGGCATTTCTTTACTATGACCACCTGCTCAGTAACGCAACGTGACGCCGCTTGGCATCAGGTTTCTGTTCGACGAAAATATCGGAAGTTCGCTCGTCCTGGAGATTGAGCGTCTGCTGGAGTCCGCTGACGCAGAAGAGCGCGCCACCGTCAAGCATGTCCTTGCTTTTCAAGGCGAAATCGGCCTAGAAAACCAAGGTGTTTGGGATGAGGTGTGGGTCCCGCGAGCCGCTAAAGATGGGTGGGTTGTGATAGCCGGTGACCGCGGAAAAAGGGGTTTCAAGAAAGGGAAAAAACTTCCCGACCTGTGTGCCGAGTACGGAATCACGCATTTCCTCCTCAGTCCGGCAGTCCACCACCGAAAGAGATTCCGAAAGCTCCTGACTGTTCTGTCTGTCTGGCACGAGTTAATAATCCTCGTCAACAACTCTCCGCGTGGTAGCAGATGTATCATTGAGCCGAGTGGCCCATCCGCCGAACACTGTGCAAGAGGGAAAATTACTCGGCGTCAGAACGGCCGAACCCCACCCCCGCCGGGGCAGTTGTTCGATAAGAACGCATAGAGTTATCTGATACTGAGCCAAACTGTACCACCGTCCCGGTCGGCGTCTACTTGGGTGCGTCCGTCCTCGCCATGTTACCCGGTCTGGCGCAATTGTCCCACTTCCACCGATGCCGTGGCGGCCGCTTGCAGAACGGCCTCCAAGCGGCGGCGATCCATGCCGTTGCCTTCGATCCGCACCTGGCCCGCCCGCACCGCTTGCGAAACGCTCAACTCGCCGTGGACCAGCGAGGAAAACGTGGCGGAATGAACGTGGAAAACGGCCGTGCTCCGCCGCCCCACGCCGTCGTCGATGGCCACCAGCCGGCCATCGCGCAGCAGCAGTTCCCATTGGCCGCCGCCCGGACCATCGACCTCGATGCCCAGGTGGGCAATCCGCGGATCGCCGTTGGGCATCTCGCCGTGGCTGCGCCAAGCGCTTGGATCGTGCAACAGGCGGCGCAGGTGGCTCTGGACGTCGAACGCCGGCTCGTGCTTGGCACGACGCACGCGGCCGAAATTCGCGTCGATGGCAAAGCGGGCAAGCCGCGACATCGTCGCGCGGTCCAACCTTGGACACGGCAGGTGCGGCGCGGCACGCAGCGTATGGGTCACGTCGAATTGCGGGTCGTCGCGCCAGTAGGAGCCGTAGATGCCCAACTGGTCGCGGAAGGTCTTGGCAAACCACTCGCCGTCCAGGTTCCAACTCGAATCGGGATCGGCCAGCGGCGAAAGATCCTCGACGACCTCTTGCATCACGTCGGCCATTTCCCGGATCAAGGGCGGAGACGGAGAGGTGACGTGGTAGGTCGTGCCGTGGAACTCCGGCCGGCCGTGGATGTGGCAGATCACGGCCGAGACCCAATCGACGGGCACGAAATTCTTGTGGTCGCCCTCGCGGATCCCCAGGGCCGCCACCAGCAGGTCGCCCGCCGTGGCGCCACGCGCGACCTTGTTGGCCATCGTATGGGCCAGTTTCAGCGGAGCATAAAAACCGTGATAGGTCGTGGTATATCCGGTCTGCGAATCGCCGACGATGATCGACGGACGGTAAATCGTGGGCGGGTCGAGAAAATCGGCCCCGCGGACGAGCATCTCGGCCTGAAGTTTCGTTTTCTCGTAGACATTGCCGGGCGTCTGGCCGACGTCGACGTCGCTTTCCAAAATGCGGCCTTCCCGCAAGCCGCAGACATAGGCCGTCGAGACGTGGTGGAACTGCCGGATGCCGATCGCGCGGCAGAGTTCCAGTATCCGCCGCGTGCCTTCGACGTTGGAAAGGTACGGCTCGCCGTCCGAATCGTCGCCGCGGAAAACGAGGCTGGCGGCGTTATGGACGACCGAGGTGCAGTGCCCCCCGATCCAGTTCAAGGTTTGAGCGTCCAAACCGAGATCGACCTTGCCCAGATCGCCCGCCAGCACCACCGGCCGGGGCAACGAGGTTTCCAGCACGAGTTCCCATTGCCGCAGCAGGGTCTCGACGCGCTGCCGGGCCGACTCCGACTTGGAAGGCCGAACCAGCACGGCCATGCGGCGTCCGGCCAACAAACAATCGCGGAGCAGGTAGGAACCCAACAGTCCCGTGGCGCCCGTGAGAAGGTGATAGCCAGCCGAATTTGTTCTTCCGTTGCTGAGCGAAAGAGTTTCCATTGAAGAGATGTCGGCCAACGGTGCCCCGATTGGATAATAATATTTATCTGACGGGGCCGTCTCGCGCGGAACATCTCCCCGGCCTTGCCGATTCTTCCTCGTCGATTCCTCGTCGTCGATAAGACTTGGGCTGGCGGGACCTTTGCGACGATAACGTTGCAGTGGTGCGCCTTATGAGGTGCAAATTCCCTTCATTGTGGCAGACACGGCACGGCCATTCGGTGGGGAGTCTTGCCTGTGGTGAACTTTACCCTGATCTTGTCGGCAGTCTTGTCGCTGCTGGGTCTTTTTCAGATTGCGGCGGCCATCGTTTACTCGCGACGCATATCTGGATACCGCTTGGCCCCCGTCGCGGACGATGAATTGCCCGAAACGCTGGTGATTCTCAGCTTGCGCGGCGGCGACGATCAACTGGCCCATTGCCTGGACAAGTTGGCCCGTCAAAACTATCCGCGGTATCAACTGCAAATTCTCATCGATCATCCGGCGGATCCGGTTTGCGAGGTGGTCCAGCGCTGGTTGGCCACCGCGCCGCCGGTGATAGTGCAAGTCGATTTTTTGCGCGAACGAATGCCCAACAGCACGCTGAAGTGCAGCGCCGTGCGACAGGTCCTGCGGCAGCTCGATCCACGGTTTCAGGCCGTCGTCCTGGTCGACGCCGATGCCGATCCCTATCGGCACTGGCTGCGCGACCTGGTCGCGCCGCTGTTGCAACCGGGCGTGGGCGCGGCGACCGGCAATCGCTGGTATTTTCCGGC
>CAYYBU010000465.1:0-3684 GCA_964469945.1 uncultured Planctomycetaceae bacterium | reverse complement strand
CAATACCGCGCTGTTCATCTTTCCCCTGTTCATCCTCTTTGTGTTCCTCACGCACGCCGCCGAGTACGAAAGTTGGTCGCTGCCGCTGGCCATCATTCTGATCGTGCCCATGAGCCTGCTCTGTGCCCTGGCCGGCGTCTGGCTGCGCGGTATGGACAACAATATCTTCACGCAGATCGGTTTCGTCGTGCTGGCCGGCCTGGCCTGTAAGAATGCCGTGCTCATCGTCGAGTTTGCCAAGCAGCAGCAGGAGCAAGGCAAGCCCCGCTTCGAGGCGGCGGTCGAGGCCTCGAAACTGCGGCTGCGTCCCATCATGATGACTTCCTTCGCCTTCATCCTGGGCGTCGTGCCGTTGATGTTGGCCAGCGGGGCGGGCGCGGAAATGCGTTGCACCCTAGGCACGGCCGTCTTCACCGGCATGTTGGGCGTCACGCTCTTCGGCATCTTCCTCACGCCGGTCTTCTATTACGTCCTCCGCGGTTTGAGCAAAGAGTGAGCATCTCTTCGCTCGCCCGCCTGTCGCTTGCGACAGGCCAGGAGGGGACTGTCCCGATTTTTGTGGCAGGAGGCCACGAAAATGGGACTGTCCCCCTCGGCCGCACGGTTGACACGGAAAACCGTACAGGTCCGCCAGCAGAGCGGCCGGGGGCCAGGGCGGCTGGGCGACATTGTTGGGAGGAAGAGGGGACCGTCGCACTGGTTTGGGGCCGACAAATCAGTGATGGCCCCTTCCCGGCTTGGCCCCTTCCCGGCTAGTGCTGGCCAGACGATCACCACGCTATTGTACGGCAACGCCTCAGCCGCCCATCAAATCGGGACAGAGAAACACAACTCGAACGCCGTGTTTCTCCAAGCACTCTCGGTAATGCCACCAGTCCGTGTCTGCCGCATTCAGAATTCTGGGATCGAGTTGGCTAGCAAGCGCCACGGCCACGAATTTACGATCTGAGCGGTCAAAGCGTGCCAATTCCGGATCGGCGGGAAACTCCTCGTAGTCTTCTCCGTGTCCCCGAGGGCAAATCTCCACCATTTCGCAGCGTGCCGTGTTGCCTGGTTCTGCCAGACCCATTTGAAGAAAGCATCTCCGACGCCCGGCTGCCCCCTTGCGGAAAGGTTGTTGCGGTACTCATCCAGGATGAGTCCCAGATTGTCGAGTACGATTGTGTGGTGCAATCGCAAGTCATCCAAAGCGTCGATGCATGCCAGGACGCACGTTAGTCCAGCTTGGGGGGCCCGACCGTTTGCGACTATGGGTACGTTCGTATCCACAACCAACGCCGTCACTGCACCATCTCCTTCTTGCGTTGCGTTTTCGCCCGTGAAATGGCCGCGATCTCTCCAAACTCATCGCCGAAGAAGTCCGTCGGCCAGTTCTCGATATCCCCAAATAGATTGACATGGAGCGTCGTCAGTGACGATCCTCCCTTATCAGTGTTACAGAAATAGAGGGCGGTATCCCCCGGCACGAGCGATTCCTCGGCGACACGCCGTTGGAAACGCCGTAGCAGGTGTTCACTGTGGCTCTCCAAAATAATCTGGATGTTCCGGTTCTTCACCGCGTCAATGAACACGTCGGCCAGACCGGACTGAACCGATGGATGCAAGTGAATCTCCGGCTGCTCCAGCAGGATGATCGATCCCTCTGGAACATAGTAGCAAAGCACCAAGACCGGCAAGATTTGCGACACGCCAAAGCCAACGTCGGTGATAAGAACCTTGGCAGACGAAGGTGATTTCTGCACCCGGACTTGGTAAATGCTGCTGTTTTCGGCAATCGCCTCCACAGAGAAGTCGTGGATCAATCCCAGTTCCTTGAGCCAATGGGCAATCCGTTCCTCAAGGGTCTGGCGTTTGCGTCTCGGGCCTGGGGAGAGATACGCTCCCCGTTCCCGCGCCGCCAGCATCGCATCCACCACGCGCTCGCCACGTCGCCCCATGTCCGCCGGTTCCGACCCCTTCCACGCATAGTGCCGCTGCGGGAACTCTCTCAACGGCCCAAGGTAGTACAACTGTCCAAACAAACTCTCGAACGCCAACTGGAGTTCCGACAAGAACCCCGCATTCTGGTAATACGCGTAGACCTGATCGGGAAATCCGTAGAACTTGACGGGCGCGGGCAGAGCCCACGCCCGCCCTTGCGTTCGCGTGAATCGAAACGCATCGCCTTGGCTGGTCAGTTCGAATTTTCCGCCGCTTGGTCCCTTGCGGTTCAAGGCAAACTGATGGTCTGCCAGATCATAGACGAGTTGCGAAACCGCCAACCGTTCCGATCCGTTCTCGCCTAGCTGGCACGAAAAGGCCAGTTTGTCAGCCGAAAAAAGCGTAGTAGTCTTGCTCTCCGGGTTTTTGATCGCCAGCGGCTTTGCCAGATTCCACTTTAAGGCGAAGTCGATCTTCCCTGGCTTCTCGTGTCCATACACCACGTCTCGAAAACTGCCGAGATTGGTCAGGCTCCTCTCGTCGCCGAATTCCAAAACCTGGGCACGGTCTGACGAGTCGATAGTCTGCTTCAGCATCAACAGGAGCTGAAGAATACTTGTCTTGCCCGAGCTGTTCGTTCCGAAAAGTCCGGTGATTGGTGCCAGTCGCATGTGCGGAATGGATCGCCATGATTTGAAATTGGTGACGGATAACTGGGTGAGCATGGGAGGAATCCTCCGCACTATGTGCCTGTTGTTCGTAACTTGATAATCGCTAGTGTACGGATTGTCCCACCAGGTTTCCAGCCCGTCACGGCGGCCGCGCGCAAATCTAAACTTCCGTCCGAGCCCTTCTGGGTTTTCGTTGCCTTTGATCGGTCCGCCAGCGCAAACTTCGTCAGTCCCGGCCAGGCAATCACCAAACCATTATACGCCAGGGGCTCGTCGGCCCATTTTTTGCGTTCGCAAATGCTGTAGAGGCGGCAGGTCAGATCGCGGGCGGTCTCGACCGTTCCACCCAACTCGCGAGTCAACGCCGCAGCCGCCACCTCGCCCGTCTGCCGCTGGGAGGATATGGGGTCGGGCCTCATCCCGGGCCGCCCCGATTCGCCCCAACCTTCGCCAAACCATCGCGGTGCCGAATCCCGAAAAGCGGGCCGCCCCCGGTTCCCATTGTTCTCACCCCCTGCCCCTCTCCCGCACGGCGGGCGAGGGGAGAGTTTATTTCCCGCCGTGCTGGCCGCAGAACTCGAGCATGAAATCGCGGAGGGCCACTACGCCTTCCATGGGCATGGCGTTGTAGATCGAGGCCCGGCAACCGCCTACGCTGCGGTGCCCCTTGAGCTCGCAGAGCCCGCGGGCGACTGCCTCCTTGAGGAAGGGCTCGTCCAACGTCGTATCGGCCAGGCGGAAAGGCACGTTCATCATCGAACGGCTCGCCGGCTGGGCGTGCGCCTGATAGAAACCGCCCGAGGCGTCGATGGCCTCGTAGAGCAACTGCGACTTCTTGCGGTTGAGTTGCTGCATCTTCTCCAGGCCGCCGATGTCGTTCAACAGCCAGTCGGTGACCAGCTTGACCATGTAAATGGCGAAGGTCGGCGGCGTGTTCAACAGCGACTTGTTCTCCGCCATCACGCGGTAGTTGAGCATCGAGGGCAGATCGTTGGGCGATTTCTCCACCAGATCGTCGCGGATGATGACGATGGTCACTCCCGCCGGACCGGCGTTCTTCTGCGCACAGGCGAAGAGGACCCCGTAGCGATCG
>CAYYBU010000464.1:0-3698 GCA_964469945.1 uncultured Planctomycetaceae bacterium | reverse complement strand
TGCCGATGCCCGCGGGCCCGGCAAAGAGAAAGCTGCTGGCCAACCGCTGCCGCGCCAGGGCCCGGCGAAAAAGCTCGACAACGGCGTCGTGTCCGAGGATGCCGTGCCAGCTCATGGCATCTCCCCCGCGGGGCGGCCTCCGGCGGCGGCCAGCACGCCGGCGATAGCGGCGCGGATGTCGGCCTGGACGTGCTCGACGGAGCGGGAGGCGTCGATCACGGTGATTTCATCAGGCCGCCGGGCAGCCTCGGCCAGAAAGCCCTCGCGCACCCGGGCGTGGAACTCGTCGCCCTGCCGCTCCATGCGGTCGCGGGGGCGGGCGATCCGAGCGGCGGCCGCCCCGGCCGGCATGTCCAACACGACGGTCAACTCCGGCAGCAGTCCGCCGGTGGAGAGCCGGCCGATGGTCCAGAGCGTTTCCACGTCCAGCCCTCCGCCGTAGCCCTGGTAGACGACATTAGCCAGCAGGTAGCGATCGGTGACGACGACCCGCCCCTGCTCCAGGGCGGGACGCAGAACCTCTTCGACCAACTGGGCACGGGCGGCCATGTAGAGGAGCATTTCGCTGCGGCGATGGATATGCAGGTCGTGCCGCTCCAGGAGGATTTCACGCACCGACTCGCCCAGTCGGGTGCTGCCCGGATCGCGGCAGGCCAGCACGTCGTGCCCCTGCTGGCGGAGCCACTGGCAAAGCTGTGCGATCTGGGTCGATTTTCCGGTGCCGTCGCCGCCGTCGATGGAGATGAACATGAATTATATATCCTTGCCGTAACGTTCCGCCATGCGGCGGGCCCGGGTGGCCACTATGTTCCGCAATTCGCGCGGTTCGAGGACCTCGGCCTGATCGCCGTAGCCGAGGATCCACCAGGAGATCTCTTGGAGGCCGGAGACGGTGACGTGGAAATCCAGCGTGCCGTCGTCGTTGCGCACCAGGCGTTGCGTCTTATGCCAAGCCACTTCGGCCACGTTGTCGGCCACCAGCGGGGCAAAACGGACCACCACCTCACGATCAGGACCCGGCTCGGGAATCAGCCGCCAAGCGTTGCGCAAATGGCGATCAACGGAAAAGCCGCGCGGAATCCGGTAGGTTTCGTCGAGCAACTCCGGGGAAAGGATCCGGCCCAGGTTGAAGGTGCGCGTGCCGCGGTGCAGCGAGGAACGGCCGATGACGTACCAGCTTCGCTGGCTGAACAACAAACGATAGGGATTCAATCGCGTGACAATCACCTGCTGCTCGGCCAGGCTCTTGTACGTGATCCGCACGCTCCGCTGCGCGGAAATCGCCTCGACCAAGAGCTGGTAGACGGGCGTTCGACCGTCCAGCGGATTGTGCGGCGGGGGATGGATCTCCACAGCGCCGGCCGCGGTGCGCAACTGCTGGCGGAGCCGCGGCGGCAGGCTGTTCTCCAGCTTGACGGCCGCACCATGGGCAGGCCCAAAAAAGGGCAACGCATCGCCCAACTCATGGCAGAGCACGATCAGCGCCAACGCTTCTTCCGGGGTGAAGTTCGTCGGCGGCAGATAATACGTGCTGGGAATACAGTATTGCTGACACTGGTCGTTGAAGTACAGCGGCACGCCCGACTGCCGCAACAGATCCAGATCGCGGAAGATGGTTCGCCGGCTGACCTTGCACGCCAAGGCCAATCCCTCAATATTGTACCCCTTGCCAGCCTGAAGCAGACCGATCAGTTTCAGCAGTCGATGGATTCGCGAGAGGTTCATGGGTCCCCAGGCCGTTGAGGTCGAGCGATCCTAGATCATTGTTCTTGCGACGATCGGCCCGCGGGTCCACGTCGGCCTGCGGCGGCGCCGCTTGCGTCGGATCGGCGGGCTTGGTGCTCTCGTTGGGCTGGTTGTTTCCGTTGGGTTGCGGCGTCGGCACCGTTTCCGGCTGGCCGGCAGGATTGGCTCCCGGGGCAAGCGGAACAAGGGGAACGCCACTGACTCCCGCTGCCTGGGGAGCACCGGCATTCGCCCATTGGTTCAGCGGTCCACGGCTCATCACGCTCGGCTGGGTGAAACCGTAGTTCAGGTAGTGGGCCGCATCGCGGGCGCGGGCACGGCGGCGGGCGTCGAAGTACGCCTTGCCCGGCCAGGGTCCTTCGGCCAAGTACACGCCATTGTACTCCAACAAGGAACCCTTGCGGTAGTGGACCTGGGCGATGGCCTCGTTGTAGTTGACCAGCGAGCGGTAGTAGCTGCTTTCGGCGTCGGCCAGGGTGCGCTGGGCTTCCAACAACACGTCGAAGGTGACCGTACCGGTTTCATAAGCGGCATGGACGGCGTCCACCTCGCGCTGGGCGGCCACGCGGCGGTTGAAATTCGTCTGCGCGATGCAGAGGCCGGATTCCAGGTCGCGGATGGCGTAGGCCACCTGGTGCGACACCTCGAGTTCCTCTTCCTGCAACTTGGCCCGTTCGCGGGCGATGGCCATTTGAGCATAGCGCACGCCGGACATTTCCTTGCGGAAACCGATCGGCACGGTGGCCTGGAGGCCCAGGTGCCAACTCTGGAAATCACCATGGAGCATGTCGGCGTAGGCGCTGCCGAAACCGGGATTGGCCGTATCGGCGTCGGGGCTGCCGGTGAGGTTTTCGCCCTGGCCGGCCCATTGATAGCGGGCGATGGCATCCAACCGCGGCAAGAGGTAATTCTTGGCGGCAATCAGTTCCAGTTCGCGCTGCTTGACCCGCCAGCGCTCCTGACGCAGTTCCACGCTGCGGCACAGCGCCTCGGCATGGGTGTCGGCCCAGTCGAAGCAGACCTTGGCGGTGGTGGGCTCGTCGGCCGGGCGAATCAAGCGGCCGTCCGTCGCCGCCAGTCCCATGATATAGCGGAGTTTGCTCTCCGTGGCGTACAACGAGGTCAGAGCGGTCTCCACCGAACTGCGGAAGAGGAAGTATTGCTCGCGGGCCTGCGCTTCCTTGTCGGCTTCGCCGCCGCGGGCGCCAACGACATACAACTCGTGAACTTTACGCCAGGTCTGCAGGGCGCTGTTGCGCCCGCCCACGACCGCGTCGAGGTTCCGATAGGCGAAGTAGAGTTCCCAGTAGGCAATCTCGACGTCGCTGACCAGGTTTCGCACCGAGGTCTCGAACTGGGCCAGGGCGATATCCGTATTGAGCCGCGCGATCCTGACGCCGTTGTTGATGCCGGGAACCGCCCCGGGTCCGGCGATTTCGTTGAAACACACGCCGGCTCCCTGTAAGAGCGGCTGGGCCACCTGAATCTGCAAATTGGTGGTCCAATCGGCGGCAAGCGGCAGGGGGGCTTCATAAAGTGCATTGTTGGGCACGAAATTGTAGCCGATCGTGTGCTGCACGGAATAGACGCCGCCGGTGGCCGACGTCTTGGTGACCGTCGTCTGAAACTGCGCCGTGTCCTGCTCGAGGTCGAGAGGTTCAAAGGCCACGTTTTGCGGGTTGCGGTTCCGCTCCCAGAACACGTTGGTGGTCCATTGGGCATCAAAGGCCGCCAGGGCCGCTTCCACGCCGGTGCGGGCGTTGCTCTCCACCAGCGCGGGGTCGTAGATCGTCGACACCGAATCGGGCGACTGGGTGAGGAAAGTCGGCGCACCGGTCACCGAGCCGCCGATCGAGCGCATCACCTTGCTGTTTTCCAAGGCATTGCGGACGGCGTCTTCCAGGTGCAGATCCCAGATTTCCTTGGCCTCGCTGTTGCACAGCGACAAGGGG
>CAYYBU010000463.1:0-3700 GCA_964469945.1 uncultured Planctomycetaceae bacterium | reverse complement strand
TGATGCACCGCTTTGGCGATCAATTCCTTGCCGGTGCCCGTCTCGCCCAGCAACAACACCGAGGCGTTCGACTTGGCCACCTGGCGGGTGAGCCGATAGATGTGCTGCATGGCCGGTCCGGAACCGATCAGCCCTGGCATAGGGGGCCCGGTTTCAGCGACGGCGGCGATCGGAGGGGTTCGCGTCATGGCTTCCTGCTAGGGTGGCGCTTCACACGAATGGGACTCGATGGTATCGGGTTCTGTAGGGAACGCCCTCCGTGGCGTTCCGGGCGTTACCGACAGACCGGAACGCCACGGAGGGCGTTCCCTACAGAGACTCCCCACAGAATTACGAACCTTTGTTTACGGCGACGCTTTCTTGCTATCTTTTTTCTCGGCCTTGGGGGGCGTTGCGGGCTTTGCCGGCGGCACGGGTTTCCGCGGCACGACGCCCGCCGGCGCCGCGGCCTCGATGCAGTCGAGGACCGCGCTCAACACGCGCTGCGTGGCGAATTCCTGCCGCGCGCTCTGATTGTAGCGCTCGTATTGACGGGCGATCTCCGCGCCGCTCAGCAGCACACCACGCTCCTGCGCGTTGAGGCGGAAGGCGCTGGCCGCCGCGCGGCGGGCGTCCAACGGTTGGCTCGGGCGGCTGGCCAAATCGACCAAGCCGCGCTGGGCATCGGGCGTGCCCACGTGGGCCAGCACGGCGGCCGCGCGGGCGCCCAGGTTCGGCACGTACAACGCCGCCAACGCGCAGCTCTGCGCCCGAGAGATGTCGTAAAGCCGGCCCGAGGTTGTCGCCAACTGGGCCAGGCATTCCAGCGCCGCGGCAGCCTGCGATTGCCGCTCCTCCAGGCCGACGAACTCCCGCGGCGCGAGCGTGGCCAACTGGGCCAATTGCCAGCGCAGCGCTTCCGGCGTATGGGGGCGCGAGAAGGCCATGGCCATCGGGTCTTCGCCGGCAATTCGCTCGGCCTGCTCGAGGCGGCCTGCCCGGGCCAGCACGCCGACCCGCAGCGTGGCGGTGCGGCAGTCGTGGCGCAGTTGCGGCAACAGCAGTTCGGCCGGCGGGTCGTCGATGGTCGTGTCGAGGAATGCGACTTCGTAGTCGGGCAAGGCCGATGCCATGCGGATGGCCTCGCGGCCGGTGGCCGCCGTGTCGGTCTGATAGCCCGCGGCGGAGAGCATTTCGGCCGTTTCGCGGAGAGTATCGATATTGGGACCGGCCACTAGGGCCCGCCGCGTGCCGCTGCTGCCGGCCAGGAAGCACAGGGTTTCCACCAGGTGGCTGGCGCCGGCAAACGGCGCCAGCGGCTGGAGCCGCACGATGGCCTGGGCGGCCGCCATGCGCACGCGGCGGTCGGGGTCGCGGAGGGCCTGCGCCAGCGGCGCCGGCTCGGCCCCGTTGCGGAGCACCTCCTGCGCCTTGCCCAGCCGCCCCAGCAAGCTCGCGGCCACGATTTCCGCGCCCACGTGATGGCCGCTGGCGGCGTAGGCCAGCAGGTCGTTGATGACGGACACGCCGCAGCGGGCCGCCTCGACCACGGCCGGGTCTTTCTCCAACTGGGCCGCACGGGCCAGCCCATGCCGATAGGCCGTCTCGTCCAAGGCCGTGGCCAGATGGAGCAGCCGCGCCTGGCGATTGTTCGGCAAGATGGCGGCGGCGTCGCGCGCCAGCCGTGCGGCATACAGCCGCGCGGCATCCGCGACCGCCACGCTGGCGGCCAGACAACGATTGTTTTCGGCGTCCCACTGCCACACCGGCGCGCGGCCATCGCTTTCGCCGCGGATCGGCTGCCGCTGCTGCCAGTAGGCCGTGGCCTGCTTCAACAGCAGCTGGGCCGCCTCGGCCGGCGTCGGCACGTGTCCCAGCAGGCGCGTCAGGGCGGCGTCGGCGGCCGCGCGCACGCGCGGATCGCTGCCGGCCGCACAGTAGGGGGCCAGCAAGAACAGCGTCGCCTCGGTGCCCCGCAGATCGCTCAACACCTTGATGGCCTCGACCTTCATCTCCACGTTGTCGCCATCGAGGATCGCCAGCATCGGGCCAGCGGCCTCGGAACCCATGTTGATCAGGGCCAGCCGCGCCGTGGGATGCTCGGCCTCGTGCCGGCGATCGGCGAACACGGCCTCCAGGGCCTCGACGCCGGCGGCGTGGGCGTCTTTCAAACCCGCCAACGCCTGTGCCCGCACGTCATCGGACGAGTCCTGGATCTTCTTGGTCAGATCGGCCAGGTGCTGCGGATCGGTCAGTTGCTTGGCATTGGCCGCCACGACGGCGTCGGCCAGTTGGCGGGCCGGCGGGCAAAGCTCCGGCTGCGACGCCAGGTCGAGGAACATCGTCACGCCGAACTGCTTCGCTAGGTCGGCCAATTGTTGCTCGCTGGGTTTGGTATCGAGCGCCTTCTGCAAAAACGTCTTGGCCAGGTCGGGACGCTGCAGATCGGCCAGGATTTTCGCGCCCCGGCTGTACTCGGCCGCCGTGGTCGGATTGCTCTCCAGGATGGCTTGCACGGCCGGATCGTCGGGCTGCGGCACTTGCACCTCGGCCGGCTCGCCGGTCGGCGCAGCCTTTCCCGCCGGCGCCTTGGCCGCGGCGGCGGCCGGATGGGCGGCCGCCGGCTTGGGTTTCTTCGCCGCCTTGGGTTTTTCCTCTTGGGCAAACACGGCTGCCGCGGCCAGCAGGATCATGCCGGCCAAGCAAGCAATGCCGATACACGGTCCCCTCTCCCGCTCGCGGGAGAGGGGCCGGGTGAGGGCGAATCGGAGCGAAGCCTGGTTCCTGGTATTGCCCGCCTTTCCCCGCATCCCCTCACCCTGGCCCTCTCCCGGAGGGAGAGGGGAACCATTCAACGAGGCCGGTTTTCCGCGGTGATTCATGGCAGTTCTCACGATATGACCTGTCAGGCCACCAATTTCTTCCAGCGGGCGATCTGTTGCTTGACCTGCTCGGGACCCGTCGAGCCATAGCTCGTCATGGCCGCCACGGCGCGGTCGGCTCCCAGCACCTTGTAGATGCTCTCGTCGAGACCGGCATCGGCCTGCTGAAAATCGCCCAGCGGCAAATCGGCCAGCCGCACGCCGGCGTCCAGGGCCTTGCGCACCAGCCGACCCACCAGTCCGTGGGCGGTCCGCTGCGGAATGCCCCGGCGAATCAAGTATTCCATCAGCGTCGTGGCGTCGAGATGGCCGCGGTCCAGACGTTCGCCGATGGCCTCGCGATTCAACTCCGCGCCGGCCACCAGCGGCGCCGCCACCTCCAAGGCCGCCCGCACCGTGTCGAATGAATCGAATATCGGCGGCTTGTCTTCCTGCAAATCGCGGTTGTAGGCCAGCGGCAGCCCCTTGACCAACACCAACAGCGTCTGCAAATTGCCGATCACCCGGGCCGTCTTGCCGCGGGTCAATTCCAGCACGTCCGGATTGACCTTCTGCGGCATGATCGAGGAGCCGGTACAAAATGCCTGCGGCAATTTGAGGAAATTGAATTCCACCGTGGACCAGAGGATCCACTCCTCGGCCCAAGTGCTCAAGTGGGCCGCGATCAGGGCCAACCCGAAGGCGAATTCCAGCACGAAGTCGCGGTCGCTCGAGGCGTCCAGACTGTTGGCCGCCACCTCGTCGAAGGCCAACCGCCGGGCGACCTCCGAGCGGTCGATGGGCAGGCTCGTGCCGGCCAGGGCCGCGGCCCCCAGGCTCAACACGTTGGTGCGGCGGCG
>CAYYBU010000462.1:0-3710 GCA_964469945.1 uncultured Planctomycetaceae bacterium | reverse complement strand
CGCGGCTTCGGCGCCGAGGGCATCGGCCTGTTCCGCACCGAGCACATGTTCTACGGCACCGGTTCCGACGAGCCGCTCTTCCTATTGCGGAAGATGATCCTCAGCAACACGGTGGACGAGCGCCGCGCGGCCGTCGAGGAGTTGTTCCCCTTCGTCAAGCGCGACATCAAGGCCACCATTGCCGCCATGGAAGGGCTGCCGGTGACGATCCGGCTGTTGGATCCGCCCTTGCATGAGTTCGTGCCGCAGGACAAGACGGCCCAGGCCGAGCTGGCCAAGGCCCTGAACATCAAGCCGGCCGAGATCAAGAAGCGCGGCGAGCAACTGCACGAGACCAACCCCATGATGGGCCATCGCGGCGTCCGCCTCGGCGTCACCTATCCGGAAGTGAGCGAGATGCAGATCCGCGCCATCCTGGAATCGGCTGCCGAGCTGATCAATGAGGGCAAAGACGCCCGGCCGGAAATCATGGTCCCGGTCACCTGCGATGTCCGCGAACTGGAAGTCACCAAGGTGATCTTCGACCGCGTCCACGCCGACGTGAAAGCCCGTCTGGGCGTCGACGTCAAGTGCCTCTACGGCACGATGATCGAGATTCCGCGGGCCTGTTTGCAGGCCGACCGCATGGCCAAGGTGGCTCAGTTCTTCTCCTTCGGTACCAACGACCTGACGCAGATGACGTTCGGCTTCAGCCGCGACGACATCGGCGGCTTCCTGCCGGACTACATCAAGGACGGCATCCTTGAGGCCGATCCGTTCCAAACGATCGACCAGCAGGGCGTGGGGCAGTTGATCGAGATGGCGGTCGCCAAGGGACGTGCCACGCGCCCCGAGTTGAAGATCGGCATCTGCGGCGAGCAGGGAGGCGATCCGGCCTCGGTCAATTTCTGCTTCAAGACGGGGTTGAACTACGTTAGTTGTTCCCCGTTCCGCGTGCCCATCGCGCGGCTGGCTGCCGCCCATGCGGCCCTGAACGCGAAGAAGTAATTCCCGGCGATTTCGCGGCTGGGGGCCGGTGTTTCCACACCGGCCCCCAGGCCGTTTTCTTGCCCGCATGAGCTCCCCTCGACCGCCATGCGGGAGAGGGGCCGGGGGTGAGGGCGGCTCGGTTCAGTGAGCGGCGTAGGGTGGGACAAGCGAAGCGAAGGCCCACCGGAATTCGCTCAGTTGCTTTCAGGAGACCCTCCAATGACCATCCGTTGGGGTATCCTCGGTTGTGGCGATGTGACCGAGATCAAAAGCGGTCCGGGCTTTCAACAGGCGGCCGGCAGCGCGCTGGTCGCGGTCATGCGGCGTAACGCGGCCCTGGCGGAAGATTACGCGCGGCGGCATGGCGTGCCGCGTTGGACCAGCGACGCCGACGCCCTCGTGTGCGATCCCGAAGTCGATGCCGTCTATATCGCCACGCCCCCGGGAACGCACCTGGAGTATGCCCTGCGCGTGGCTGCCGCGGGCAAGCCGGCCTATGTGGAAAAACCGCTGGCCCGCAACTATGCCGAAAGCCGCCGCATGGCCGAGGCCTTCGCACGGGCCGGCCAACCGCTGTTTGTGGCCTTCTATCGCCGCCGCTTGCCGCGCTTCCTCAAGGCCAAGGAACTGATCGATTCGGGCCGTCTTGGACAGATCACTCTGGCAAGCTGCCGCTATGCGGATGGCCGTTCGATGCACGTCGATCGGGATCATTTGCCCTGGCGTCTGCGGGCGGAGCAATCCGGCGGCGGCCTGTTCATGGACTTGGCCTCTCACGCCTTGGACATCCTGGACTATCTGCTCGGGCCGCTGGAGCAAGTCGGCGGGACGGCCGCCAACCGGGTTTCGCCCTACGAGGTCGAGGACGTGGTCGCCATGCACGGCCGTTTCGCCTCCGGGACGCTGCTGACCGGCGCGTGGAACTTCGCCAGCGCCTTGCACGAGGATTGGCTGGACTTCATCGGCACGGCGGGCCGCCTGACGTTGCCCGTTTTCGGCACGGAACCGTTGCGACTGGAGACGGCCGCCGGCGTGGAGACGTTCGACATCCCCAATCCGCCGCACATCGAGCAGCCGCTGATTCAGTCGATCGTCGACCAGTTGCACGGCCGCGGCCAGTGTCCCAGCACCGGCGCGACGGCCCTGCGCACCGCGTGGGTGATGGACCAGGTGCTGGCCGACTATTACGGCACGCGCGACGACGATTTTTGGACCCGTTCGGAGACGTGGCCGGGACGAAGGTGACGATTCAGCGGTTCGCGATCAGTCGCGGTGGTTGCGTTTTATGGTTTGGGTTACGGTCGCGTGCGGTTTGAAATCAGGTCCCCCTCTCCCGCTTGCCGCGCGCGGCAAGAAGGGAGAGGGTCGGGGTGAGGGGAATCAGAGAAGGACCATCAACAACGGCCGCGTTTTCTCGGCAACACCCTCGCCGCCTCTCGTCAAAGGGAAAGGGGGCGTTTCAAAATAGCCGCTGAGATCCCAGATCTAAAATCTCAGATCCGTCGAGCGGGCAGCCGTCCGGCAATGCTCCCGGCGGGACTCTAGCATCGCGGTTTTGTGGTAAAATAGGCAGTGTTCCTCTTCTTCTGAGGCCACATTTGCAAGACGCCCGTTCGAGGAGCTTCGGTATGTCCGACTTGGTGCTAGGATTGATCTTAGTCGTGGTGCTGTCCGGCCTCACGCTACTCGCCTTCCAACGGACGGAACGCCGCGCGTGGCGTCGTTACGAACAATGGGAGTGCCCAGTCTGTGGTGGAGTCTTCGGCCATCAAGAGCCAAGAGGGGCGTGGGCAACGAGAGACGGCCCCGCGCCCAAGACGGGCAGGAGCAACCGCGGACCGCGCCTACGATGCAGAATCTGTAATCGCGAGTTTAGGTTTACGGCCGGCGGCATCCATGAAACGGGTTGCTACTGAGCGCCCCCCGGCCGAAAATCGGAAATGCCCATTTGGCCCAAACGTCGCTAAGGGCGATAATGTACATAAAGGACATTTTTGCCGGGGGGGAAAACCATGAGCGAAGTCGGCGTCCATGAGATTCGCGCCAATCTGGCCGACGCGATCAACCGCGTCGCCTACGGCGGCGAGCGCATCGTGCTGGAGCGGCGCAAAAAGCCCGTGCTGGCCCTGGTGTCGATGGAAGACCTGAAAGCGCTCGAGGAAATGGAGGACCGGGCCGACGTGAAAGCCGCCTTGAAAGCCCGTAAGGAAAAGGGAGGCATCAGCCTGGAACAGTACCGCAAAAAGCACGGCTCTACTTCCCCGCCCGCACCACCAAAATCACGAACGAATCGGGCTTCATGACGGGCCGCGGGCCTCGGCTGCCGGGGACCGGCTCCGCCGTGGCCAGATAGACCGTGTGCGTCACGGGATCGACGGCCATCGTCCGGGCGCCTGGCTTGGTCACTACCGTCTGGACGATGGCGAACTTGCCCGGCGCGGTCTCGCGGGCGACGGCCAGCGTGCCGTCGCGGCAACTGGCGAAGATGTCGCCGTCGAACTGCGTGGCGTCCACCCCGGCGCCGATCGGCTGGTCGGCCAATACCTTGCCGTCCTCCGTGCTCATGACGATCAGCTTCTGCGGCTTGCGGCAGCCGACAAACAAGCGGCGGCCTTTCGGATCAATCGCTAAACCGACCGGCGCGCCGCCGGGGGCGGTCGGCCACTTGCCGACGACTTTCATGGTCTTTGAGTCGACTACTGCCACCAGGTCTTTATTCACCAGGTTCACATAAATCTTGT
>CAYYBU010000461.1:0-3718 GCA_964469945.1 uncultured Planctomycetaceae bacterium | reverse complement strand
TTCCAGCAACCCGACCAGACCACGGCCTGGGTCGGTTTGAGCGTGTGGGTGTAGATCACCGTGGCCACCGCATTGGCCGTATCGTGGAAACCGTTGACGAACTCGAAACTCAGAGACAGAAGCAGGGCCAACAGCAAGCAAATCGCCGCGGCGATCGTGACCGGTTCTCCCCACAGCACCATTGTTGTTTCCTCGCGTGCAGAGTACGGCGTCGCAAGCCCCCGCCGAGCCAACGTCGGCAGGTCCCTCGCGGAAAAGCTACAACAAAAGACGTTCTAGAAACTCTAGGACGCGAGCGTTGGTCTTCAAGTCATTCGGCTTCCGTGGGCGACACAGGCCGCAACGTCGGCAGATCCGCTGCCCTCGGCGTAATTGCCGTCTCGCCCGACGAGATTGTGGCGAATCAATTGGTATTCCGCGCGGGTGAACGCGTGCTGCGGCCGTGATGTTTCGACACTGCTGAACAGGCCAGTCGCGGCGCCTATATTCCCCATATTCCCCACTCGCGCCGTCCGGCACTCCCTTCTCAAGTGTCACGACCGTCACAACCGATACAGATTGCGTGTGAATCCCGTAACCGT
Organism: uncultured Planctomycetaceae bacterium; assembly: GCA_964469945.1. GTDB lineage: Bacteria > Planctomycetota > Planctomycetia > Pirellulales > Thermoguttaceae > CAYYBU01. The sequence continues at coordinate 3,137 of CAYYBU010000461.1, read as the reverse complement.
TCACGGGGCGGGCGGGGACTGGTCCATTTTTCGGCCAATCCGCGCTGTTTCCAGGTACGACGTCGTCCGAAAACATGGACCTGTCCCCCTCTTCCCCGCCGTGAACGGTTACGTGAATCCCTTGGGACCGATGGAACCGCATTCTCGTGCGGAGGAGTCTCTCATGTGGCTGGCAACCCTTGTGCAGCTTTTGGCTTTGGCGGCGGTCGAGCCCGCGGCGGCCGGTAATTCGCCGCTCGCCACGACGACGCCCCCGGCGATCTTCACCCGCCAGACCGCCTTTACCATTCCTTTCCATATCGAGCGGCCGCAAAGCATCACGCAGGAGCCGGTGGACGTGCAACTGTTCGTGTCGGCCGACCGCGGCGTGACTTGGCAGCTCTACGGAAAAACGGAGCCCATCAAGCAGCAATTCGTCTTTCGTGCGCAAAGCGACGGCGAATACTGGTTCCAGGTGCGGACCCTCGATCGCTCCGGCCAACTCCATCCGGACGGGCCGGCCGCGCCCGGCCTGTGTGTGCTGGTCGATACCACGCCGCCGAAGTTGCAACTCGATCTGCACCGCGGCCCGACGGGCGAAGTCGTGGTGCGCTGGCAGATCGACGAGTTGTATCCCAAGCCCGGCAGTCTGACCTTGCAGTATCGCACCGCCGCAGAGCATGCCTGGCAGCCCATGACGCTGGCCCGCGCGGAACCGGGCCCCAGTGGACCCGTGCAGACGGGCGAGATGCCCCTGTATCCGCCGGTCAACTTGAGCCGGCTGGAAGTGCGTGCCCAAGCGGCCGACATGGCCGGCAATACGGCCCAGCGCGAGGCGCAAATCAATTTGCAGCAACCGCGGACGACGACCCCGCCGCCCGCGATGACCGCTGCCAACACCCCCGGGCGACCGCCCGTGGCCGCCGCCGGCGAGGCCGATGCCTGGCGCGCCAGCGCTCCCGACTTGCCGCCGACCAACTGGCCGGGGGTCAAAGGGGCCGCTCCCAACCAGCCCAACAACAATGGCAATCCGCCGCCGGCAGACCTGGCGCCCAGCCCGTTGCGGCCTTCGCCCAACCACACGCAGGTGGCCTTTTCCGGCGACGGCAAGACCGATTTCCAGGATGGCTCGGTGGCCATCCACATCAATCCGGCCGCCGTCACCACGACCGCACTGGCCATGCACGCCGCTGCGCCGCCGGCCGTGCCAGCGCCTTCCTTCGCGCAGGCCGATCTGCCGGCGGGCGAAAAGCCGCACATGGTCAACTCGCGCGTCTTCGAGTTGGAATACGACGTCGAATCCGTGGGGCCCTCGGGCATCAAGCAGGTCGAGTTGTGGGGCACGCGCGACGGCGGCCATACCTGGAAACGTTTTGCCATCGACCAGAGCAAGCACAGTCCCCTGCTGGTCACGGTGGCCGAAGAAGGCGTCTATGGCTTCCGCGTGGTGGTCCAAAGCGGCGCCGGCCTGGGCGGCAAACCGCCGCAGAGCGGCGACGCGCCGGAGATCTGGATCGGCGTCGACCTGACCAAGCCGGCGGTCCGCATCACTTCGGCCGAGCAGGGCAGCGGCGCCGACACCAACAATTTGAACATCGCCTGGGAGGCCACCGACAACCTGTTGGCCGCCCGTCCCATCGCGCTCTCCTTCAGCGAGACCACCGGCGGCCCCTGGCTGCCCATCGCCAGCTCGCTGGAAAACACCGGCCGCTACGCCTGGGCGATCGACAGTCGCACGCCCCCGCGGGTCTATTTGCGCCTGGAAGCCCGCGACGAGGCTGGCAATGTGGGCGTCTATGAAACCCCGCAGCCGGTGTCGTTGGACCGCATGAGTCCCAAGGTCCACATCCGCGACGTTCGCCCCTTGGGCCAGGGCGGCTAGACCAAATCGGTATCCGGCACGCGCCGGACTTGCGAATTTTTCGCTTTCGTGCGGTGGGGCACGACACGTAGGGTGGGACAAGCGAAGGGGACTGTCCCGATTTTTGTGGCAGGAGGCCACGAAAATGGGACTGTCCCCCTCGGCCGCACTACAAAAATCCGCAAACTCTCCATGTGCCGGACACATTCTTGCGATGGCCGTGGTGCCGCGGCGCGGCCGCCTTCCCGCTTCCGCCTTCCCTCCGTATACTGTTCCCATGGCGAAAGCGCTCCATGCCGTCGAATACCTGGCCCAGCCGCAGAAATATCCGCCGCAAGCGGTTTGCGTGGTCTTTGGCGACGAGGCATTTCTGCGCCGGCAATCGCTGCTGAAGCTACGCGAAGCCGTGCTGGCGGGCGAGGAGGCCGACTTTTCGCTCACCAGCTTCGAAGGCCGCACGGTGCAACTCCGCGACGTGTTGGACGAGGTGGCCACGGTGGCCATGTTCGGCGGCGACAAGCGGCTGGTGATCGTCGAGGAGGCCGACGAGTTCGTCAGCCGCTATCGGGCCCAGTTGGAAGACTACGTCGCCCGGCCCAGCCGCAGTGGCATGTTGGTGCTGGACGTGAAACTGTGGCAGAGCACGACGCGGCTCTACAAGGCGGTGGCGGCCGAGGGACTGGCCATCGACTGCAATGCCCCGCCCACGGCCCAGTTGGCCCGCTGGCTGGGCGGTTGGGCCAAACAGACCCACCACATCGACCTGCCGGTCACGGCGGCGGAAATGCTCGTGGAAACCATCGGGCCGGAACTGGGCCTGCTCGACCAGGAATTGGCCAAACTGGCCCTCATGACCGGCGCCGGACAGAAAATCACCCCGGAAATGGTCAATTTTATGGTGACTGAAGGGCGAGGACTGATCTGTGTGCCAATCACAGAGGAACGTTGCGAAGAGCTGGATCTTGGGATGATGGTTGGGACAAATACATCACTCCATGAGACCCCTTTTACGGTATCTGTCGATGCTGTCGGAGAAAATGTATCAACAGGCATTTCCGCATACGACCGTGCAGTTACGATCCGCAGACTTGCCGATCCGGCAACAAAGCCAAATGAACTTGGACGCCCGGGTCATATATTTCCGTTGCGAGCCAGAAGCCGTGGCGTTCTTCGCCGGGCAGGTCACACCGAAGCAGCTGTGGATCTGGCACGTCTTGCAGGCCTGGAACCTGCAGGGGTGCTGGTTGAGATCATGAACCCCGATGGTTCCATGGCCAGACTTCCTGAACTATTTAAA
>CAYYBU010000460.1:242-3723 GCA_964469945.1 uncultured Planctomycetaceae bacterium | reverse complement strand
CCGTCGGTCGCCTTTGCTTCAATAAAATTGCTCAACTTATTCTGACGCGGGTCCTAAAGGAAAAGTTCCCGATCGCAGAGAAGGGCTAAGTAATGTCAGCGAATGAAGCGGGTGAGCTGTCCGACGAGGCCATGATCTGGCGATACATGACATTTGAGAGAATGAGCGCGGTCCTGGAGCACAATTCCCTGTGGTTCGCACGACCGTTCACGTTTCCTGATTCATGGGAAGGCCTGTATCCGCCCTCCTATTATCGGAACGCCCGCAAGTGGGCAGTCGACAACAATGAGCAATGGGACGAGTATGAGGAAGATTTCACGAGGAGGTGGAAGCACTACAGGTACGCAACTTTTGTGAACTGCTGGCAAATCGGGAACCATGAATCCGACGTAATGTGGCGACTGTATGCGGATGGGAATGGCATAGCAATTCAATCGAGCGTGGGTAGGGTACAGGCGTATCTCCCTATCGACAACTGCGGTCGCGTTAGGTACTACGATCCCGAGAAAGGCGTAGGGGATAAATCAATCACTGCACAGCCAGACATACTCCACAAGCGCATAAGCTTTAGGGATGAAAATGAGTTCAGAGTATGGGTCGTCGATGATGAATTGGCCGAACGCATTCAGAGGAATGAAGAGTTCGGTGAGGAGGAGCTGTCATCAGGAAAACCGGTGGCGATTCGCGATATGGGACAGTTGATTGAGAAAATGGTGGTCGCTCCAGGGGGAAATATCGATTTGGTCAAAGATCTGTGCTCTCACCACAACAAGTCATGGCTTACGCGGCGGGTTGAGCAATCGTACCTGGATCGGCTGCACCCTGCATTCATGCAATTAAGAAAGCAGTTCCGGGAGTCGAAACAGTGACGCATCCGGTTGCCTGTGCGTTTCGGCTCCCTTCGTGTCTTTGTGGTTAGGTTGTCCTGACTGGGCCTGACAATCGCGCCGCAAACCCACTACACCTCCAGTCGCACGACCGTCATCGAGGCGTCCCAGCGCGAGGGCTCGATGGTGATGGGAATGCGCTCCTCGTCGGAGAGGCCGATGGTCTCGTTGGCCTTCAGGGCCGCCCCGCGCTGCAAGACGTAATGCGCCACGTTGTAGGCGCAGGCGCGCAAGAATTGTGGCGATTGCTGGCTCTGCCAAATTTCTAGTTCCCGATGACCAAAGGCGGCCAGGCCGGTGGTGAATAGGGCATGGCCGCCGTCGGGCTCCTCCTGGATGCGGAAGTCGATCCAGAGGTTCAACGGCAAGTTCTCCCGGCTCATCGTGAGACTCTCTTGGAGGAAGTCCGCGGGGGCGTGGACCAGCCGGCCGGGGTTCCAGTAGATGCCCACCGCGGAGGAACAAGAAGCCGCCGCCGCGACCAGGGCCGTCAGCCGCAAGGCGCTTCCGATGCGGTCGTGGCTGCGCGTCATCAAGGTGGCGATCAGACGCGTCTGGTGCTCGCGGAAGGCCTGGGCCGCGTCGGGCCAATACCAGGCCGCCGCGCAGGGACCGGCCAGGTCTTCCCAGGGTAGCGGCTTGGGCAGCAGCGCCGCGCCGGCGGCATCCTCCTCCAGGTTGAACAGGAGTACCCCCGGCCGCTGGGACGGCGCCGCGACGACGGGAATCTGCGGCCAATGCTGCTGTAAATAGCCGAGCACGGCGTCGGCCGCGGGCAGCGCGTCATCGGCCAAGGCCACGGCGGCGATCAAAGGGCGCAGAGCCATAAGGTTGTCCAATTGGGAACTGTATCGATGAACCTGCCGCCCGCACCCCCGGCCCCTCTCCCGCCGGGCGGGCGAGGGGAGACTCAGGGCCGGCCGAAGAACAACTTCCGTACTCATCACGCTCCGCCGTGATGCAATTCCTCACGACGGAGCGTGAGGAGTACGCCTACACGCTGAAGCGGATGAGTAAAATATCGTCGTCCTGAATCACGTAATCCTTGGGCTCCTGCCGCACCAAGTGCTGGGCCTTCACTTCGCGCTCGCTGCCCAAGCGGACCAGGTCGCTACAGGTCATCACCTCGGCGCGAATGAAGCCGCGGGCCAGGTCGGTGTGGATCGAGCCGGCGGCCTCGACGGCCGTGCCGCCCTGGGGCAAGAGCCAGGTGCGGACTTCCTTCTCGCCGGCGGTGAGGAACAATCGCTGGCCGGAAGTTTCCAGCAACGTGCGGATGAGGCCATCGCGATCGGCGCCGCCGACGCCCATTTCCTGCTCGAATTCGGCCCGGTCCGCCGCGCTCATCTTGGACAGTTCCAACTCCAAGCCGGTGGAAATGGCGCGCACGGGGATGTCGGCGGCGCCCAGCGCGGTGAAGCGCTCGGGATGCTCCTCGTCGTCGGCCGTGTTGAAGATCACCACGCGGGGCTTCTCGCTCAGCAGGCGGAAGGAGCGGGTGACCTTCAATTGGTCGTCGGTCATGTCGCCCTGCCGCAGCGGCTTGCCCGACTCCATCGCCGTCATCACCGTGTTCAGGGTGGCCTGTTCGTGCAGCAGTTGTTCGCGTTCCAGCTTGGGGAGCGGCTTGCGGAGCGAGTCTTCCACGCGTTACAGGCGTCCGCTGACGAATTCCATGTCGGCCAACACGAGGTCTTCGTCGAAGGTGCGCAGATCGGCCAGCGGGTCGGTACGATCGTAGGCGGCCACGACCAGCACCAGGCAACCGCTCTCGCGGATCAGCGCCAAGCGGGCCGCATTGCCCTCGTGGCTGCGACTGAGGCCCGGCGTATCGACCAGTTCCAACGAGGCCAGGGTGACTTTTTTCGGCGCGTAGAGCTTGCACAGCGCCTCGACGCGGGACTCCGGAATGACGGCCATGGCCGTTTGCGCCGTGTGCGACAGGGCCGGGTCGGGCCGCACGCCGGTCAACCACTCGAACAAGGTGCTCTTGCCCGCCCCTTGATATCCGACTAAGCCGATTTTCATGGTTTTCTCCGCCCTTGCGACTGCCACTGCGCCAATTCCGCCAGCCCATGTTCTACCGTTTCACGCTGCGAGTTGTCTAGGGGCAGGCCGCCGAATCGCACGCGGTAGAAGGCGGCGACGACATGGCCGGGCAGCGCCGCCAGTTCCGGGTGGTCGCCGGCGCCGGCCAGCCGGGCAGCGGCAACGCGGGCGAACTCCTGCGGCGTCTGACCGGCGGCGCGGCGCAAACCTTGGCGTGCCAGCAGGGACTCGAAGCGGCGGTAGAACTCGACTCGCGGCCGCGGCCGCCGAGCGTGCAGGGCCGCCCGCCCGGCCAGACGGCCATAGAGCCGCCGTGTGGCCCGCCACATGCGGCGACACGCCAAGCCAAGGATCGGTATACCCACCAGTAGCGGCAGGCCGACGTGCAGCAGCCAGCCGCCCGGTCCATTCCAACGCGAGAAGTTCAGCCATTGGCCGAGGCCGTGGAAGAAGTCCCGCCACCACTGGCGATTGCCCAGATTGCGAGTTGCTTTCTTGACGGCATTGACGGTGGGCTGATAGATGGCGTCGTTCTGCCGCTGGCG
>CAYYBU010000460.1:0-232 GCA_964469945.1 uncultured Planctomycetaceae bacterium | reverse complement strand
TGGCGGTCCATCTCGACCACGTAATTGGCCCACAGCGAATCGATCCAGTTCAACGCCTGGTCGATGCGGCCCAGCGCCGAGCGGCTGGCCGCGGCGGCCTCGTCCAGGGGCGTGGCGTCCAACCGCAACCAGGCCCCGCCGGCCATGCGGCGGTCGTCGCGCGGGGAGACCAACTCCGGCGGAATATCGCCGGGGGCCAGGTAGGCCTCGACCCAGGCATGGGCATCCGACT
>CAYYBU010000459.1:0-3727 GCA_964469945.1 uncultured Planctomycetaceae bacterium | reverse complement strand
TGGCCGCCTGCGAGTTGGAGCCGGCGCGCATGGCGGCGTTCTTGGACGAGGCCTGCGCCGGCGATCTCGAACTGCGCCAGGAAGTGGAATCCCTGCTCGCGCACGATCTCCCGGCCACCATCGTCCATGCGCCGCCGCTGGGGACACCACGGCGCCGAGAGCCCTTCGAGCCGGGGATGGTCCTTGCCGGGCGTTACCGCATCCTCGGCCCGCTCGGCCGCGGCGGCATGGGCGACGTCTATCGCGCCGAAGACCTGAAACTGGACCAGCCCGTCGCCCTCAAATTCCTCTCCCCGGGCCGCTGCCAAGATCCGGCCTGGATTGGCCGCTACCAGAACGAAGTCCGGCTGGCCCGCAAGGTCACGCATCCGAATGTGCTGCGGGTCTACGACCTCGTCGAAGCGGACGGAGAGATTTTCATCGCCATGGAATACGTGGACGGTGAAGACCTGGCGGGGCTGTTGCGGCGCGTGGGGCGATTGACCGGCGAGAAGGCCCTGGAAATCACCCGCCAGTTGTGCGGCGGGCTGGGCGCGGCCCACGACCGCGGCGTGCTCCACCGCGATCTCAAGCCGGCGAACATCATGATCGATGGCCGCGGGCAAGCCCGCATCGCCGACTTCGGCATCGCCGCCCTGGCGGCGCAAGACGAGCCGAGCGGTCCCCAGCCCGGGACCCCGACGTACATGGCCCCGGAGTTGTTCGTGGACGGTAAAGCTTCGGTCCGCAGCGACTTGTACTCGCTGGGCATGGTGCTTTACGAGATGGTCAGCGGCCGCGAACCGTTTGCGGGCCGCACGCCGACCGATGCAAGCCGCGAAGCGCGGCCGCCGCGGCTCGCGGAGACGGTGCCCAACGTCGACGAGAGACTCGAGGGCGTTATCCTGTGGTGCCTGGAGCCCGATCCGAAGCGGCGCCCGGAATCGGCTTATGCGATCGCCGCGGCGCTGCCCGGAAGCGATCCGCTCCGCCTGGCCCTGGCCGCCGGCGAAACGCCCTCGCCCAGCATGGTGGCGGCGGCGGTCGCGGGACCGTTGCCGCGACTGGGGCCGGCCGCCGGCTGGCTGGCCATCGCGGCAGTGGCTTTGTTCCTGGTGGTGCGATTGGCCGATCGCACGTTTCTCGTGCCGCAGGCGGGGCTCACCAAGCCGCCCGCCGTTCTGGTCGACAAGGCGGAACACGCCATCCGGGCCTTCGGATACGAGCCAGCCGGCCAAGGGAACCGGCAGGAGTTGGTGCTCAACCGCGAGTTCCTGGCCTATGCCAGGGCAAGCGACCCGCGCGGCGATATCCGAAAGAGGCTCCGCGACCCGCGCTGGCAGGCGGTATGCTTCTGGTATCGTAACGGCGGCGGACCACCGCTGCTGCCTTTGCTCCTTGGCCAGCCCGCCGAGGAAGAAATCGCCACGGTGGAGCCGCCAGTCATCACGGTGGGACTGGACGGGCACGGACATTTGGTCTGGTTTGCGACCACGCCCGATCATCGGCAATTTGCCGATGTCGCGCCGGGTGCCGTGAATTGGTCCGTGGCGTTCGAACTAGCCGGCTTGGATTTCAAGAGCTTCCAACCCGTGGGCCAGACGCCCAGTGTTGGACGCCAGCGCTGGGTCTGGGAAGGCCAAGACTCCGCGGATACGACGCGATCGATTCGCGTGGCAGGCGAGTCTTTCGCCGGTCGGGTCGTCTTCTTCGAGGTCGTACCCCCGTGGCGCCGAGAGGCCAAGGCGGTTGCGCCGAACTTGTGGGATTGGCGTTCGCCGTGGCGAATGCCCTTTTCACGCTTGATTCTCAATCTGCTCGGCATGATCGGCGGCGGGCTGTTGGCATGGCGCAACCTGCAACAGGGACGCGGAGACCACCGCGGTGCGCGGCGACTGGCGCTGGGTGTTTTCCTGCTCGGGCTGATCGATTGGCTGCTCGGGGAAAACCATAGCACGATCCCGATCGAGGAACTCGCGTCGCTTTACCAATGGACGGCCAGGTCTCTGTTGACGGCGGCGATTGTCTGGCTCTGCTACTTCGCCCTGGAACCGTACGTGCGGCGCTTCTGGCCGCAAACGATCATCACCTGGAGCCGCCTGCTCCGCGGCAGCTTCCGCGATCCCTGGGTCGGGCGGGAAATTCTCGTGGGGGTCGCCTCGGGCGTCCTGCTGGTCTTGCTGCTGCAAATCGACAACCGGCTGCCGTCCTGGCTGGCGCTATCGCTGCCGGCTCCCCGACTGCCCCCGCCGGCCTATGACCTGACCGCCGTGCTCGGCCTGCGGCATGAATTGAGCACGTTCGTGGCCAACTTGCTAGCCAGCGTCACCTTGGGGCTTATCGTGCTGCTTCTGATGTTGCTGCTGCGCGCGGTCCTCCGCCGCACGTGGTTGACCCTGGGAACCGCCTGGCTGCTGCTGACCGCCGCGGAAGCCGTCTCGGCGAACTGCGATGTCGCCTTCCCCTGGATCACCAGCGCGATCGTGGCGGCGATCGCCATCGCTGTGTTGGTGCGCGCGGGCCTGCTTGCCCTGATTGCGGCTCTGTTCACCTACTTTCTGTTGCTGGCCAGTCCCATGACTGCAAATTTCCACGCCTGGTACGCCCCAGGCTGCGAATTGGCCGTGGCCGTGGTCGGCACATTGCTCCTGTGGGGCTTTTTCACCGCCAGAGCCGGGCGGCCACTGTTGCCGAACTTATAACCACGCCGGTAAGGCAGCCGGCAAGAGGAAAACTACCCGCCGCTGTAGGGAACGCCCTCCGTGGCGTTCCGGGCGCACCGGCAACACGGAACGCCACGGAGGGCGTTCCCTACACAGTTCGCTTGCGAACCTCCTGCAATCACGCAATTCGATTTAGGTGGGCACCGCCACCGGACCGCGGTAAGCGGTGGTGGGCCATGCCCGCCCTACAAAAATTCACAGGCCGGGAGACTTGAAATCTCGAATCGGTGCTAGCGGGCGGCTCAGCCGGTCGTTTGCGAGCCGGACGAGAGGGCCTGGAAATCGGGATCGTTGCGGAGGGCGTCGAAATCGCTCTCGGCGTCGATCAAGCGACGATAGCTGGCATCCAAGGCCAAGGCCTGTTCCAGATAGGTCAGGGACTGGCGTTTTCCGCCCGCCAGACTCCAGTAGCAGGCCAGATTGTAATGGATCAGCGGTTCCTCGGGGTCGGCGGCCAGGGCGGCTTCCAGGGAATCGATGGCCAGATCGATCCGTCCGCTGCGTTTGTGGCACCAGCCCAGCGCCAGCCACACATGGATATTTTCCGGCTCGGCCTTGGCGACCCGTTCCAACACGGCCAGCGCTTCGGCATGTTGCCCCAAGGCGCGCAGGGCCTCGCCTTGCAAATACAAGGTCTGCGAATCGGCGTCGGCGGCGTCTCCCAGCCGGCCGAGCACGTCGAGCGCCTGCTTCGGCATGCCCAACTCCAGATACCCTTCGGCCTGGTGCTGGATCTTCATGCGGCGAACTCGGTCCTTGGACATGGTCACGGCTGTACCCATCACAATCAGCGGGCGTCAAAAGGAATCGCTACTCTATTTTAGCAGCTAAAGCCCTAGGGCCCAAACGGCAATTGCCAAGTTGCATCGCAAGCAGCGACGGGGTAAGTGCTAAGGCGTTTTGGCGCAGTCGATCTGCGCAGATGCGCAGCCGGCACGGCGGCCCGGACGCGCCGGGCTCGGGTGGCGGCCCCGCGTATCTAAGGCCTTGTCCTATAAACGCTTGAGCACAAGCAGCACGGCCCG
>CAYYBU010000458.1:0-3728 GCA_964469945.1 uncultured Planctomycetaceae bacterium | reverse complement strand
TTGACGCCGAACACGCTGGAGCAACTCCGCGCGATGGCGGCCGCCGGCGTTGAAATCGGCGCGCATTCCTACACCCACGCCAATCTAGGCTCGCTGGCCGACCCCGACGCGCTCCATTTCGAGGTCGTGTCGGCGGGCGAGTCGCTGCAGGCGGCGCTGGGCCGGCCGGTGCGCTATTTCGCCTTCCCCTACGGTCACTACGCCAACCTCTCGGGCAACGCGTTTGCCCTGGCCCACGAGGCGGGTTATGAAGCCGTCTGCTCGGGATACGGCGGCTTCAATTTTCCCGGCGGCGACACCTTTCACCTGCAACGCATCGCCGTCGGCGACGACATGATCCACCTCAAGAACTGGACCACCATCGACCCCCGCAAGCTGAACACGCCCCGATTCGTTTACGATTTGGAGGTTCCCGTTACGCCATCAACACGGGACCCAATAAGTTCCAAAAGAAGTTGAGCAAACCAACCATGTTCCCTCATCGCCATCCGTTGATTTCGCTGGAAGACCGCGGCCCGTTACGAGTCATGTTCGTGCTGACGAGCATGCCGGTCGGAGGCGCCGAGACGTTGCTGGTCGAGTTGGCCCGCCGCCTCGATCGCGGGCGATTCCTGCCGGAGGTCTGTTGCCTGAAGGAGTTCGGCCCCCTGGGGTTGCAATTGGCGGCCGAAATACCGGGCTACATGGGGCTGATCCGCCACAAGTACGATGTCGCCGTGCTGCGGCGACTGGTGCGGCTGATGCGCCGCCGCCGCATCGATGCCGTGGTGACCGTGGGCACCGGCGGCGACAAGATGTTCTGGGGACGCCTGGCCGCCTGGTGGGCCGGCGTGCCGGTCGTCTGCTCGGCGTTGCACTCCACCGGACTGCCCGACCACGTCGAGTTGTCCAATCGCTTGCTGGCGCCGCTGACCGATGCCTTCATCGCGGTGGCCGAGCCCCATGGATGTTATCTGGCGGAGCACGAGGGCTGCCCTGCCGCCAAGGTGCGCGTGATTCCCAACGGCGTCGACGTGGAGAAGTTTCATCCCCGTTGGCCCAACGCGAGCCTGCGCGAGCAGTTCGGGCTGGCCCCGGGGACGCCGGTGGCGGGGATCGTCGCGGCGTTGCGGCCGGAAAAGAACCATGAGTTGTTCCTGCGGGCCGCCGCCCTGGTTCACCAGCAGTTGCCCGCGGCCCGCTTCCTCGTCGTCGGCGATGGTCCGCGGCGGGCCGCCCTGGAAACGCTGGCCGAGGAGTTGGGACTGACCGGAGTGGTTCACTTCGCGGGCAGCCGCGGCGACGTGCCCGAAGTACTGTCGCTAGTGGACGTGCTGGTGCTCACCTCCCACATGGAAGCCAACCCGGTTTCCATCCTGGAGGCCATGGCGGCCGAGAAACCGGTCATCAGCACCCGCGTCGGCTCCGTGGCGGAGACGGTCCTGGACGGCAAGACCGGCTATCTGGTCGCGCCGGGAGCGGCCGGGGAAATCGCCGCACGGCTGCTTGAGTTGCTGCGAGATCCCCAGCGCGCGGCGGCCCTGGGACGCGCCGGCCGGGAACACGTCGTCCGACACTGGTCCATCGATCGCATGGTCGAGGGATACCAGGATCTGTTGGCGGGCATCTATATGGGCAAGTCGGCCCGGCGGCATGCCCGCCGCACGGCGGCCTTGGCCCAGTTGCGGCGGCGTCAACTCAGCGGCGCGCCGCAGGTCGCGTTGCCCGGCCACCCGCAGGAATGAGTAGGGAACGCCCTCCGTTATCGTATCCGGCACACTCCGTGTGCCGCCGGGCAAACGGCACACGGAGTGTGCCGGATACGAGGGAAAACGGCACCCAACACTTGCCGAGGTCCGCCCTGCCTCGCTTGGGGTAGGTCTTGGCTTGGACGGCTTTGCAGGTTAGGATAACGCTTCGGCAGTGGCCGTCGGACGCAAAGTATGAGAAAGACACTCGAGAGGAACTTTCTGGCGCTGACCGCCAGGCTCCTGAGCGGCGCCAGTACGCGTTGGATCGACTCGCAACCGGACACGTGTCAGAGGGTCTATTTCGCCAATCACACCAGCCATTTGGATGCGATCGTGCTCTGGTCCGCGCTGCCGCAGGCGGTGCGGGCGCTGACGCGGCCGGTCGCCGCCAAGGATTACTGGATGGCCGGTCCCGTTCGCCGTTACATGGCCACGCAGATGTTTCAGGCCATCTTGATCGATCGTACTGAAATCAAGGTCCATCAGAGCCCGGTCGACATGATGATCCGCGAAATCGGCCAGCGCTATTCGCTCATCGTCTTTCCCGAGGGGGGCCGCAGCAAGGGGCCGGAGATCGGCGAATTCAAGAGCGGGCTCTATTACTTGTGCAAGCGACGGCCCGACCTGGAGTTGATTCCCGTCTATATCGACAACATGAACCGCATTCTGCCCCGCGGCCAGGTACTGCCGGTGCCCTTGTTGAGCTGCATCACCTTCGGGCCGCCGTTGTGGCTGGAGGCGCATGAACCCAAGGTCGAGTTCCTCAAGCGTACCCGCGACGCGGTGCGGCAATTGAAAGAAACTTAACCCCGAAAACGGTGCCCCTCCGTGTTTGATCTCAAGACCCTAGGACTCGTCGGCGGTGTATTGATCCTGCTGGGAGCGGCCACGACCATCGTCCAGGTGTTGCGGCATCGCGTCGACAGCGGCATCAACACGGCCATTCTGGAAACCTTCCGCCTCCGCGTCCATGCCTGGTGGGTGCTGTGCTCGGTGCTGGCGGCCGCCTTCATCGTCGGCAAGGCCGCCACGGTGGCGATGTTCGGGCTGATTTCCTTCTGGGCCTTGCGCGAGTTCATCACGCTCACGCCTACCCGCCCCGGCGACCACCGCACGCTCTTCTGGGTCTTCTTCCTGCTCACGCCGCTGCAGTTCGTGCTGGTGGGCCTGGAATGGTATGGGGCCTACAGCATCATGATCCCCGTCTATGGGTTCTTGTTCATTCTCGCCCGCATCGCCATGGCCGGCGATTACAAGCGCTTCCTGGAGCGGACGGCCAAGATTCAAGCCGGCCTGCTGATCTGCGTTTACTGTCTCAGCCACGCTCCCGCGTTGCTGACGCTGTTGAAGAGGCCCGACGGAAGTCCCGACCTCGGCGCCGGCGCCCGGCTGCTGTTCTTCTTCGTGCTCATCGTGCAGCTCAGCGACGCCTTGCAGTATGCTTGGGCGCAGATTCCCTTCCGGCACGTCATCGTGCCGGCCATCAGTCCCACCAAGACCTGGGAAGGGCTGCTGGGCGGCACGGCCAGCGTCACGCTGTTGGGCGCCACGCTGTGGTGGGCCACTCCCTTTCAAGCCGCCTGGTGGATGGCCGCCGCCATGTCCGCGGTGATCGCCCTGATGGGATTTGCCGGCGGCCTGACCCTTTCGGCCATCAAGCGCGACCGCGGCGTGAAAGACTACGGCACCCTGGTGGAAGGTCACGGCGGCGTGTTGGATCGCATCGATTCGATTTGCTTCGCCGCCCCAGTCTTCTTCCACGTCACCCGCTACTGGCTGATGCATTAGCCCGCGGTCAGCGGAAAAATGGGGACTGGCACCATCGCCTCAAACAGGCTGGCCCCGCGGGACAGCGTCGCTAGCGACGGTGCCTGTCCCCTTTTCCGACGGGGCCGCGGGGTAACGCCTGCGGAAAAAGGGGACAGGCACCGTGGCGGCAACGCTTCTGCTTAGGCCACACCGGCTTGTGCCACGGAGCCAGTCCCCATTTTCCGCGAA
>CAYYBU010000457.1:0-3741 GCA_964469945.1 uncultured Planctomycetaceae bacterium | reverse complement strand
GGATCTGCTTGCGGGCTTCGTAGCGGACGATGTCGGGAATCTTCTTGGCTTCCACCGGTGGCAGCTTGATGAACCGCGCCAGGCCGCTCTGCCCGGAAACGGAAATCGCCACGCGGTCGCCACGCACCGAATTGCGCGAGAGGAACTGCTTCAGGGCGTCGCCGATCAACTCGCCCGGCTCGGACCCCGGCTGGCTGAGGATCTTCGGATACTCGATGAAGTCGAAGGCCTCGACGACGATTTTGCCGGGCTCGTCGCCGGCGCGACAGCGCAGCGCCTTCAGCGCGCACTGTCCAACGTCGATTCCCCACACCGCACCCGTTCTGGCCATGGTGCTATTTCTCCGTTGATCTGGGCACCCACCCTGGGGGCAGCCGTCAGATCTCCGGTCCCCTGTTCCACGCAACTCTGTTCCGGCAGCCCAGACTCAGGCCAGCCTATCCAGAAAGGACCAGAAAAAAGGGCTGCAATCGCGACGCACACTTTCGTCGCCTACAATACCTAATCTACCGTGCGGCGAGGGGTGATGTCAACCAAGTGGCTCGACTTCCGCGCGCCGGGCAACTATCGTGGAAAGGAGGTCTTGGGACTTAGGACTTAGGTCTGGGGGCTTGGGTCTTAGGACTTGTCCGGGAGGACTGCGAGATCGGTTCCCTCTCCCTCCGGGAGAGGGTCAGGGTGAGGGCGATGCTGTGAAACCGCGGAAATTGCAAATGATCGTTCTCCAGATTCCCCTCACCCAAGCCATACTCTCGATGGGTTTGACTTGAGTCGTGCCTTTTCGGACAACCCATGCTCCAAATCCCTAAATCCCTAAATCCCAAGCTAAGACCTTCTTCGCCATGAACTTCCAATCCCTCACCGCCCTGCTTCCCTGCTACAGCCTGGAAGACCTGGCCACCGAGCGGCCCGGCGATGAGGCCGCCCAAATCCTGTCGGCCTGGTCGGCACTGTGGCATCCGGCGCTCATCGCCGCCAGCGGCCAGATGCCGCATTGGGCGTCGGCCAACTCGCCGCCCCAGACGCCGGCCGGCCATCTTTGCGTGGTGCCTCCCTGTTGTGAGAACCTGCTGCCCAGCGACTGGCTGCGCGACGCCGCCGAGGCCGGTGCCGGGGTCATTCGCCAGCTTGGCGATCGTCCGCAGATCGTTGCCGCCGCCCTCGCGTTGTTGGAGCCTGGCACGGCCGCACCCGAGCCGCCCTTGACGGCCGATTTCCTCGCCCTGGGATTCTGTCACTTCACCGTCGAACTGCTGACGCGGAAACTTCGCTACACGAGCAATCTCGACGCGGCCGCTTTCGAGTCGCAAGTGGTGACCGCGGCCAAACAGGCCTGCCAGGGGGATGATATCGCCGCCACGCGGCAGCACTTGCAGGCGGCTTTCGATCTGCTCCATACCGCGCGGGAGTATCATTATCCGCTGCAGCCTCGGCTGCTCGACCTGACGCTGGTGGCCTCGACCACGCTGGGCGCGTCGCTCCGTGCCGAGTTGAGCAGTCCGGCCGCCGTCAACCTGCTTCTGTCCGGCCAGGTGATCGAGGAGATGGCCCAACGCGAACCGGCCTCGCTCGAGGCCGTGCGCGAGGCGCTGGAAAAAGGCCGGCTTGGGCTGATCGGCGGCGAATACAGCGAACGCGAGTTGACGTTGCTGTCGCCCGAGGCGCTTGCGCATCAATTGCAAGAGGGGATTGCCGCTTATCGGCGCCGCTTGGGCGCGCGACCGTTGGTTTTCGGCCGCCGCCGTTTCGGTCTGACCCCCGTGTTGCCGCAGATCCTGGAAAAGTTCGGCTTCACCGGCGTGCTGCACGCTACGCTCGACGACGGCCGGTTTCCCAGCGGCAATCAAAGCCGCGTCCGCTGGGAAGGGCTCGACGGCACCGTGTTGGAGGCCTTGCAGCGCATCCCCGACGACGTCAGCGGCGCGGGCGCCTTCCTCGGCCTCGCGCAACGGCTGGGCAACGCCCTGGACGTGGATCACACGCCCACGCTGATTTGCGCCCATTGGCCGGCCGCCGCTAGTCCCTGGTATCAGGACCTGCGGCGAATTGCCGCCTATTCGTCGGTTTTGGGGACGTTCACCACCATCACCGAGTACTTCCAGCAGACCGGCACGGCGGTCGAAAACGTCCAGCATACGGCCGACCAATATCGCTCGCCGTACTTGAAACAGGCGGTCGCGGCCGGTCAGAGCGATCCCGTCTCACGCTGGGGGCGATACTTCCAACGTCGCGCCGCGGCCGAGGCAGCCCAGTCGTTGACGGCCCTGGCCACGCTGGCCGCCGCGCCGACAACGGACCATGCCGATACGACAGAGCCAAGTAGGGTGGGACAAGCGGAGCGCAGGCCCACCATCGAGCAGCAGATCGAAGACAGCGGCGCGGCCACCCCGGCGGCCGACGCGATCCTGGACGCACGGCTGCAAGATCGCCTCGACGGCGCGATCGGGCAATTTGTCCGCGTGGTGGCCGGCCCGGAACGAGCCGATGCCCCGGGCGCGCTGCTGGCCAATCCTTGCAGCTTCGCCCGCCGCGCGTGCGTGGATCTGACCGGGCTGGCGAGGCTTCCCGACGTGGTCGAGCCGATCCAGGCGGCTGGCGAGTCGGCGGGCCGCAAAACGGTGGTCGTCGATCTGCCACCGCTCGGCTTCGCCTGGATTACCCCCGGTGCCGCCGCGCCGCAACCCAAGGCCGCGAAGTGGTCATGGTTCCGCAAGCAGGCCACGCCGCCGGCCACGCTGGTCGAACAGCGTCCGGTGGAAAGGCCGGCACGGAAACATTCCGCTGGCTCGGCCGCGACGCAGGAAACCGTCCTCCACAACGAGTTCTTCACCGTAGCGATCGATCCGCACACCGGGGCCATCCGTGCCATCTCCGACTATCGCTCGCGCGGCCCGCGACTGGCCCAGCAGCTTGCCTTACGGTTGCCCTCCCAGGGTAGCGACGAGGCCGCCTACTCCATCATGGCGGCCGACGAAGTGCGGGTCGTGTCGGCCGGGCCCGCACTGGGCGAAGTCGTCGCCTGCGGACGTTTGCTCTCCCACGGCGGGCGGCGGCTGGCCGGTTTCCGGCAGACGACGCGCATCTGCCGCGGAAGCCGTATCATCGAGTTGCTCATCGAGTTGGACGTCGACGCGGAGTCGGAGGCCGATCCCTGGAACTCCTACTATGCCGCCCGCTTCGCCTGGCCCGACGACGCGGCGAAGCTGATTCGCAGCGCGAGTATGGCTGGCGTAGCGACGGAGATGACGCAGCTCGAGGCCCCGCATTTTATCGACATCGGCACGGCGTCGACGCGGACCACGCTCCTGCCGGCCGGCCTCCCCTATCATCGCCGTCATGGGCTCCGCAGGCTGGATACGCTGCTGGTGGTCAAGGGGGAACGCTGCCGCCGCTTTCGCCTGGGCATCGGCATCGACGTGCCCAATCCGTTGGCCGCGGCGGTGGATTTCCTCACCCCGCCGACGCTGCTTTCCACCACAGCAACGCCGGCGCGCGGCTCGGGCTGGCTGTTCCACCTCGACGTGCGCAATGTGGTGGCCACGCATTGGGAACCGTTGGCCGGCGGCCCGTTGCCGACGGATGCCCGCCGCGGCTTTCGCGTGCGGCTGTTGGAAAGCGAGGGCCGCCGCGTGACGCTAAACCTGCGTTGCCTGCGGCCGCTGCACGCCGCGCAAAAGCTCGGCAGCGGCGAGAGTGGGCTCGTGGATTTGCCCGTCCAGGGCGACCGCATCGCCATCGACC
>CAYYBU010000456.1:0-3744 GCA_964469945.1 uncultured Planctomycetaceae bacterium | reverse complement strand
GGCCTCGGCGACGCGGACTTTTTGGAACCGCTCGAAAAGGTCTTCGACGCACAGCAGCAGATCGTCGAAATCGACCGCCCCGGCCGCCTTGAGCGCCTTCTGATACCGCCGATATGCCGACGCGGCCAGATGTTCCTTGTCGCTGGATGCCAGCGCCGCCGCCTGCTCGGGCCGCACCGAGGCCATCTTCCAGCGGCTGATGAAATAGAGCAGATCGCCGGGCCGCAGCAGTCCCTCGGCCACCTTGATCTCGCGCAGGGCGCCACGGGCGACCCCCTCCTGGTCGCCGCGGTCGTAAATGGCGAAGGCCGCCGGGTAGCCGAGTTGGGTGATGTGGCGACGCAGGATCCGGACACACAGCGAATGGAACGTGGAAATCTCCGGCTTACGATCCAGCCGCTTGCCCAACAAAGCCGTCGCTCGTTGCTGCATTTCCGCAGCGGCCTTGTTGGTGAAGGTGACCGCCAGGATGCGGTCGGCCAGGGTCCGGTGGCGGATCAAGGCGGCGATGCGGTAGGTGACCACCCGCGTCTTGCCCGTACCCGCACCGGCTAGCACCAGCAACGGTCCGGAAAGGGTGTTGACGGCGTCGGCTTGTGCGGGATTCAGGGCCATGACTGGATCGTAAGCGGCGATGCTCGGGGGTGGAAGGGGGAGTGGCTCGGTTCTTGAACGTGTTCCCCCTTGACACCCCTCGGCCGAGGCTCGTATACTTACTGTTCTGTTTGTCTTTCATTCACCATCCACGGGCAGCACACCATGAAAAGCGAGCGGCGGCATGAACTCCAGACCAACGCCTTGGCGGATTGGCTAGGGGAAACGATCGATCGGATTCGGCCCTATCAAACGTCGCTGTTGGGGGTCGTCCTCCTGGTTGTGCTGTTGATCTTGGGCGGCACGTTCTGGATTCAACATTCCTCCGGCCAAACCACCGAGGCTTGGGGCAAGATCAGCACCGCGCTGAATACGGGGAACGCGGCCGAATTGGACGATGTGATCGATCATTACCCGAAAACGCAGGCCGCCAACATGGCTGCCGTCTTGGCCGGCGACATGCGATTGTTTGCCGGAACGCAACAGCGATTCGCCAACCTCGCCACCGCGAATGACGACCTGTCCAAAGCGATCGAGTATTACCAGCGCGTTACGGACGACAGCAAATCGTCCATGCTGGTCGAGCGGGCGACCTTCGGCTGGGCGCGCGCCCTGGAGACACAAGGCAAACTGGACGATGCGGAGAAGAAGTACCACGAGGTCACGAAGCGATGGCCGCGCGGGACTTATGCCCAGGCAGCGGTCCAGCGCCTGGAAGATCTGCAAAAGCCGGCGATCAAAAGTTTCTACGACCAGTTCGCTCACTTCGATCCCAAGCCGAGTTACACCAGCGAGCCGGCCATGCCGAGCAAGTCCGGACTTTCCAAGCCGGATAGTTTGAATGAGCCTGGAGAAGGGCCCGTCTTCAAGCACGAGCCGCTGATCAAATTGGACGGCGACGAAAAAGGGTCGAAAGACAAGGGGACGGACGCCAAGCCAGCCGAGAAGGGGAAATAATCCCGTCTCCCGTTTGCCGCGGTGGCACGATGCGAGAGGGGACGTCGCATGAAGAAGTCTGCTCCTGTCCCTCTGGAACTTTCCGCCGCACCGATCGAGTTGCTCGTAGACCTGGCCGAGACCGGCCAGCGGCTCGACGTTTTCCTAGCCATCCATTTCCAGAACTATAGTCGTGGGCACCTGCGCCGCGTTATCACCGCCGGCGGCGCAAAGGTGGATGGCCGCGGCAGCAAGCCGGCCTACCGCCTGCAGCAAGGCCAGCGGGTCGCGGTGGTCCTGCCGGAGATTCCCCGCCAGTCGCCACGCCCGGAAGACATCCCCCTGGATGTTCTCTACGAGGACGAGGATCTGGTCGTCATCAACAAGCCGCCCGGCATGGTGGTCCATCCGGCCCGCGGGCACTGGTCGGGCACGCTGGCCAGCGCGCTGCAGTTTCATTATGGACCCGGGCTCAGCGGCAGCGGCGGTCCGACGCGGCCGGGCATCGTCCATCGCCTCGATCGCGATACCAGCGGCGTTATCCTGGTTGCCCGCCATGACCAATCGCATCATAAGCTGGCTGCCCAGTTTTTCCAGCGCTCGATCCAAAAAGAGTATTTCGCCATCGTGGCCGGATACCCGGATCGCGATCGCGACTTCATCGACTGCCGCATCGGCGTACATCCGCAGCAGCGGGAAAAGATGGCCATCCGCCACGACGATGCGACCAGTCGTGCGGCACAGACGTTTTACGAGGTGCTGGAGCGGTTCGACGGTTTTGCCGCGCTGAAAGTGTTGCCGAAGACGGGCCGCACCCATCAGATCCGCGTGCATTTAGGTCATATCGGCTGTCCGGTGTTGTGCGATCGCCAATACGGCGGCCGCGCGGAGATTACGCGCGGTGAAATCCGCCGCGATCCGCAGGACCCTCTGGTGCTGCTCCAGCGGCAAGCCCTGCACGCACGGCGGCTCTGTTTTGTCCATCCCTCCAGCGGCAAGGCTATGGAAGTGGAAGCCCCGCTGCCGGCCGATTTGGCCGCCACGTTGGCCGAGTTGCAGCAATTCCGAACGCTGTAGACGATTGGATGGCTGCTTCCGACCGCGCTGGGCCTCGGACAAAGGTTGCCACAGTCGAGCCAGCGCGGTCTCGATGCACTTGGACGCAATCAAAAAGGGATGGGAAAGGGCCTTTCGACTCAGGAAACGGCCACGTCGGGAGTCATCGGCAGAGTGGGCAACTCCTCCTTGACCGCCGCGCCTTCCTCCAAGAGCCGGTAGAGGGTGCGACGGTGCAAGCCCAAGGTTCGGGCGGCCGCCGCCTTGTTGCCCCGGCAACGCTGGATCACTTCGTCGATGATCGATCGCTCCATGCCCTTCAATCCGCCAATCAACGGCACGGCGATAGCATCGCAGTGCGACGGGCTCGAACGCTGCTCGTTGAGCGCTTCGGCGATGCACGATTTGCCGATCTCCGGCCCCTCGGTGAGCACCACCGCATGGGCCACCACGCTGGCCAGTTGCGCGGCATTGCCGGGCCAATCGTGGTGCAGCAGGCACTCCCATGCCTCGGCGGAGAATCGGCACGGCGATATTTGGCCCTGCCACGCCTTTTGCCGAGCGTTGTCGCAGGCCAGGAAGTGCGCCGCCAGGGCGCGGATATCCTGCTGGCGATGCCGCAACGGCGGAATATAGATGCGGACGACGCTCAAATAGTAATACAAGTCGGCAGAAAGCAGGTTCCGCGCCAACGCATCATCCACGTCGCGCGCCACGGCCGCAAGCACGCGTACATTGCCCAGTGCCGTCGCGTTGCCGAGCCCCGGCGGACCGCCGTCTTGCAAGGCATCCAACAGCTTGAGCTGTGCCCAGGGGGGCAATTGCGTCACGTCGTCGAGAAATAGCGTTCCCCCCTGACACTGTTCTAGGAAGCTGGGCGTCCGGGGATCATGGCCGCCCGCAGCGGCGGGCCGCGGCGGTGTAAACAGCCGCGCATCGATTTCGCTCTCGCGGAGGGCGCCGCAGGCGATGCGCAGGAAGGGGCCGCAGGCGCGCCGGCTGCGGCGATGGATTTCCCGGGCCAGCAACCGCTTGCCGGTTCCCGGCTCGCCCTCCAGCAACAGGGTGGCGTCGGTCGGGGCAACCTTGGCCAACACCTTGACGACATCCCGCATAGCCGCGCTCTCGGCGATGATCGCCTCCGGCGTGCGCTCCTTC
>CAYYBU010000455.1:0-3754 GCA_964469945.1 uncultured Planctomycetaceae bacterium | reverse complement strand
CATGCGACCTGGCCGAGGTGCTGGGGAGCGCCGTGGCGCTGAACCTGATGTTCCACATCCCATTGCTGTGGGCAGTCATTATCACGGGGTTGGATGTGTTGTTGCTCTTGGGCTTGCAGCGGTTTGGCATGCGAACCATCGAAGCCATTGTGCTTCTGCTCGTGGCAACCATCGGCGTCTGCTACTTCATCGAGATTTTCGTTCTTCCGCAAACACAACCAAGCTTTTCCGAAATGGGGCTTGCCCTGGTGAGTCCGAACTTTCGCCATGCGGGCATGATCTACGTAGCCATCGGCATCATTGGGGCCACCGTCATGCCCCACAACCTTTACTTGCACTCGGCCCTGGTTCAGACTCGCAGGCTGGGGAAGGACGAACGGTCCATTCGGCGCGCGATCCGATTCAACACAATTGACTCGATCGTGGCCTTGACTGCCGCCTTCTTCGTCAATGCTGCCATTATGGTGCTCGCTGCGATGGTGTTTTTTGGCAAGGAGAGTGTAACAGTGGCGGGTGGCGAGGTGGTGACTTTTAGCCCCGATAGCGACTGGATTCGCATCGCTTACCTGACGCTTGCGCCGCTGTTGGGAACGGCTGCTGCGAGCACGCTGTTCGCCGTGGCCCTCTTTGCCAGCGGGCAGAGCAGCACCATCACCGGCACACTCGCGGGGCAGGTGGTGATGGAGGGATTCATGCACTGGCGGATTTCCCCGTGGGTGCGGCGACTCATCACCCGCACCCTGGCCATTTTGCCCGCGGTCTTCGTCATCGGCCTGCGCGGCGACAGCAGCGTGACCGACCTGCTGACTCTCAGTCAGGTTGTGCTCGCTCTTCAACTCCCGCTTGCCATGTTCCCGCTCTTGCTTTTCACGTCCTCGCACAAGAGAATGGGGAAATGGAAACTCGGTTGGTTTTTGCTGATCGCCGGGTGGGGCAGCGCGCTGACGATTACGGCGATGGACATCTACGGTTTGCCGGACTCGCTGCAACAAGCCTGGAAGGTCATCATCGGGGGATGATGCTTATGTACAAAACAATTCTCGTGACGTTGGACGCCACTCCCACCGATCGGGCGATTATCGAACACGTCAAGAAGCTCGCACAGTTCATGGAAAGCCGCGTTGTGCTTCTCCATGTGGCGACGGGCGCCGTGGCCCAATGGCAAGGCCCGAACGCAGCCGGCGAGGAGATCGAGCAGGGACAGGCGTACCTGGACAAGGTGAAAGCCGAGTTCGAAGCCGTAGGCGTCCCTGCCGCCGCGGAACTTGCCTACGGCGCGCCGCCGGCCAAGCAAATCATCAAGTGGGTTCAGGAAAACGGTTGCGACCTTGTGGCCATGAGCACTCACGGACACCGTTTGCTGGGCGACCTGCTTCTCGGAACGACCGCTTGTGAAGTGCGGCACAGTCTCAACGTGCCCGTCCTCCTTCTCAAGGCCACGTAACGCACCGGTGGGCCGTGTGGAAAGGCTTCACGCACGGGTACCTGCCACACCCTGTTGCCGGCCGCCGCGTCCAAGTGCCAGAGCGACAAGAATTCAGCCCGATTTCCGCGAGTTTCTCCAGGGGAAAAGAGAGAACCGCTACCAATTCCAAGAGTCTCCCTGAAATCCGGTGTGCGTGCCTTGACGGTTGGGCCCCGCCCTTGCTGTCCTCCCACGACCCGGGACGTAGTTCTTCTCCAAGCGGGCCAGGCCCGACGGTAAACGCCTTCTCGGCGTGGTTTCAAAGCCTCCCTTGCTATAAGCACCCCCTCCGTCCTATACTGAGAGACTTGAAACCGTCGGGAGAATTCCCGCGGCATCCTTTGTATCGATGTCGCACGTGACGGCAAACTACATGCCCAGGCACGCTGGAGATTATGCTTAAGGTTACCCTGCCCGACGGAAATGTGTTGGAATTCTCGCGTCGCGTGCGTCCGATCGATATCGCCGCCCAGATCGGGCCGCGGCTGGCCAAGGCGACCGTGGCCGCCCAGGTCGATGGCCGCCTGGTCGGCGCCGATACGCCCCTGCCCGAAGAAGGGCAAATCTCCCTGCGACTGCTCACCGCCAAGGATGCCGAGGCCCTGGACATCTTGCGGCATTCCTGTGCCCACGTGATGGCCCGGGCCGTCATGCGGCTGTTCGAGGGGGTGCAACTGGCCTTCGGGCCCACGGTCGAGAACGGCTTCTACTACGACTTCCAGATGGAGCATGCCCTCTCGGACGAGGATTTTCCGCGGATCGAGGCGGAAATGGCCCGCCTGGTCAAGGAAAACGAGCCCTTCGATCGCGTCGAGATGGACCGCGGCGCGGCCCTGCAGTTCTGCCGCGATCTGGGGCAATCGCTTAAAGTGGAACACCTCCAGGAGGGGTTGGCCGATCAGTCCAGCGTCTCCTTCTATCGCCAAGGCGAGTTCGTCGATCTTTGTCGCGGACCGCACGTGCCCAGTGCGGGCACGATCGGGGCCTTCAAACTGCTATCCGTGGCCGGGGCCTATTGGAAAGGCGATGCCCAGCGGCAACAGTTGCAGCGACTCTACGGCACCGCCTGGTTCAGCAAGCAAGACCTCGAAGCCCATCTGAAACAGGTCGAAGAGGCCAAACGCCGCGATCATCGCCTGCTGGGCAAGCAACTGGAACTGTTCCTGATCGACCCCACGGTCGGTTCCGGGCTGGTGTTCTGGCTGCCCAAGGGGGCCATCATTCGCCGGCAACTGGAAAACTTCCTCTACGCGGAACTGCTCCGCCGCGATTACCAGCCGGTCTACACGCCGGTCATCGGCAACGTCCATTTGTACGAGATTTCCGGACATTTTCCTTACTATCAGGACAGCCAGTTCCCGCCCATCGAACTGGAAGAAGGCGAACGCTACCTGTTGCGGCCGATGAATTGTCCGCACCACATCACGATCTACAAATCGAAGCCCCGCAGCTATCGCGAGTTGCCGTTGCGGCTGGCCGAGTTCGGCACGGTGCATCGTTACGAGCAGTCGGGCGAGTTGAACGGCATGACGCGGGTGCGCGGTTTCACCCAGGACGACGCCCATATCTTCTGTACCGAAGAGCAAGTGGCCGACGAATTCCGCGGCTGCATCGAAATGACGCAGTTCGTGCTGAAGACCCTCGGACTGGACGACTACCGCGTGCGGCTGGGGTTCTCTGATCCGAAAAGCGACAAGTACGTGGGCAGCCCGGAAACCTGGCAGCGTGCGGAAGCAGCCTTGGAGGCGGTCTGCCGCGAGATGGACCTGCCCAATTTGAGCATCGAGCGCGGCGAAGCGGCCTTTTACGGGCCCAAGGCCGACTTCGTCGTGGCCGACTGCATTGGTCGCGATTGGCAGTTGGGCACCGTGCAACTGGATTACAACTTGCCCAGCCCGCAGCGCTTTGGCCTGGAATATATCGGCGCCGACAACCGGCCGCACCAGCCGGTGATGATTCACCGCGCGCCGTTCGGTTCGTTCGAGCGGTTCGTGGGCATGTTGATCGAGCATTTTGCCGGGGCCTTTCCCCTCTGGCTGGCGCCGGAACAGGCGCGGGTGCTGGTGGTCAGCCAGAAAGTCGAGCAGTACGGCCGCCAGGTCGAGCAGTGCTTGAAGGAGGCCGGGCTGCGGGTGTCCGGCGATTATCGGGCGGAAAAGATCGGTTCCAAGATCCGCGATGCCCAATTGGAACTGGTTCCCTATATGCTGGTTTTGGGTGGCCGCGAGGCAGAAACCGGCCGGTGGCCCTCCGCGATCGCCTGGAGGGCGATTTGGGGGCCATGCCCTT
>CAYYBU010000454.1:0-3756 GCA_964469945.1 uncultured Planctomycetaceae bacterium | reverse complement strand
GTTGACCGAAACGGCCAGCACGGAAACCGCGTGCCAGTCGGCCACGGAGGCCACCACCGGCTTCGCCAGCGCCCAGGATATCGGCAACCTCGTGGCCTCCAACGACAGCACGATAAGCGTGACGGGCCATCTCTACAGCACCACCGACGTGAACTGGTACAAGTTCGACTTGTCTTACCAGGGGATCGAACAGCCGGGAATCACGAACTCGACCTTCCCGACGATTTTCGACATCGATTACGCCGACGGGCTGGCCCGGCCGGACGTGGTCATCTGGGTCTTCGACAGCACTGGAACGCTGATCTACACTGCCGAGAATTCCAACGTCGCGGACGATTCGGGCCAGGCGGCCGGGGGCACCACCCTGACCAGCGCCAGTCAGGGCTCGCTGGGCGCGGACGATCCGTTCCTGGGGCCGATCCAATTGAACGAGGGCCAGGGCACGACCTACTACGTGGCCGTGACCGGCCGGGGGATGACGGCCAATGCCCTGCAGGAAAGCCTGCTGCGGCAGGAGCCGGTCGATTCGGTCAACCGTGTCGTCGAGGACCACACCGATTCCCAGAACGGCTCGGCGATCGCCACCAACGCCACCACCGATATGACACTCGCGCCGGTGGCCTTCGACCTGGGCGACGTCACGCTCTATGCCAACACGACGGGCGACCTGTTCACCGTCAATCCGTACACGGGCGCTTATGAGACCGACGTGACCGACACGGCCCCGCTTGACGTCCTGCCCGGTGCGCTGGGGGGGACGACGTATAATGACATCTCCATGCGCTTGGACGGCGAACTCTACACCTTCGACAGCAACGGCAACTACGATCAACTGAACACCGGCAACGCGACCGCTTTCGTCAGCAGCCAGAGCGACGGCATTTCGACCTACGATCTCAATCCGCAAAATAACACGGTCGTGGCGGACAACGCCAACATCGTGTTCCAGGCCATGTCCAACACCTCGCCGGACCCCAATAACCAGGGCAACTGGCCCATCTACGCCATCGGCAATCGCGTGGGCGGCACCGGCACCGACGTGCCCTATACGACCAACCTGTTGTACGAGTTCAACGTCAACGGCAATCCGGTCGAGTATCCGAACGACCCCGGCAACGTGCCGCGGCTGGGGACCAACGTCACGCCGCTGGCCTCCTTGGACACCAGCCCCACGATCACCGTCCCCAACGCCACGGCCGCCGTGGTCGGGGGCGGCGACGTCCTGGACGGGCAGCAGTTCACCATCACCAAC
This sequence comes from uncultured Planctomycetaceae bacterium, assembly GCA_964469945.1. GTDB lineage: Bacteria > Planctomycetota > Planctomycetia > Pirellulales > Thermoguttaceae > CAYYBU01. Next base: position 2,504 of record CAYYBU010000454.1, on the reverse strand, counting down.
GCGACGACGGGGGCTTCGCAAACCTACCAGTTCGACTGCGGCCCCGACGTGCAGTTGCCCGCGTACATGAATGGCAATGTCGCGTCGCCGGCGCCCGAGGCCGTTCGCAACGGCAATAACTTCACGCTCGTCGACAGCGCGGCCGACACGAAGACGTTCCAGTTCGTCAGCGGTCCCGTGTTGACCATCTCCACCGCCGAGCTGGCGAACATCAACACCATGACCGATGGCGACACCTTCACCATCACCAACAACGCGAATCCGGCGAAAAGCGTCACCTTCGAGATCGACGTCAGCATCAACGGCACGCAATACAACAAGAACGACGTTCCCATCAATCTGTCCAAGCTGCCGAACAATTATACGGCGCAGGACACCCTCAACGCGATCCTCGCGGCGATCAATGCGGCGGGGATCGGTGTCACGGCCAGCGGCTTCCTCGACGCTCCCAGCGGGAACGGGCGGATCTCGCTGCTGGATGGCTCGCTGAACAACGCGAATCCCTGGCCCACGGTGACCATCACCCCCAACGCCAGTACGGGCGCGGCGAGCACGACCGCGGCGGTGGACGCGAACTCCACGCCGCCAGTCGAGGTTCAGGCAGCCAACGGCACGCTCACCAGCGGCGGCAATATTTGCATCAACTACCAGGAGACCGAGTCGGTGACCATGTTGGGCGGTCAGATGCAAGCTGCCGTCGCCACGAACATGCCCTTGATCTCGCCCAGCTACGCCGACCGCGGCTCGGGGCTGGCCGGCCGCATCACCTTCCTGGGAGCGACCAACTCGTCGAGCTTCGCCAACACGCCCTTCACGCCCGTCTTGGCGACCAACGCGGTCCCCACCGGGGTGCAAGAGGTGCCGTTCGGCGCCGCCGACACGGCGGCGACCCTGGCGTCGCGCATCGGCGCGCTGATCGATGCCTTGAACAATGGCGCGGTGTCGCCGGTCGTGGCAAACGCGGGCGGTGGCACGGTCTCGCTGGTTAACGGGTCGGCGGTGGTGGCCGATCCGCTGACGGTTCAGGGCGCCGGCCCCGGCGGCGCCATCACCGGCATGGCCTATCTCAATGGCAACATGTACTGCGTGAGCGCCAACGGCGGGCTATATGAGCTCGTCGACTACAATAACGCGAACGCCGTCAACAACTATGCCATCCGCCCCTATCCGTTCACGGCGGCCGAGATCGCCGCGGATCCGAACGGCCCGGCGACCATGATTTCCGCCGGCGTCGGCGTCGGCGCCCAGTTGAATTACCTTGGCATGATCTACACCACCACCGCCAACGGCCTCACCAACGTCCCGGCGGCGCTGAGCGGCTTGACCGCCGGACCGCCCGACGTGACCAACAGCGCTGGAACTGCGATTTACAAGGACATGCTGTTTGCCACCGACAGCAACGGCAAGCTCTATGCCATCGACCCGACGTATGCGGCTAATCCCGCGGGGGCGATGAACACCAACGGCTTCCAGCAGCCGGCGTTCCTCAACGGCGCCGACAGCGTGCAACTCACCGGCGCCACCGGCCTTGCCCTGACGGGTGTTGCCGGCGTGAGCTTCTCCAGCGTCGACTACAACCTCTGGCACGAGACCAGTGCGCGCGCCACCGATCCCGGGCACGGCATCAATACGTCGCCGGACGACAGCCGCGTGGCGCAAGAAGGCTATCCGACGCCGGGCGGCGACAGCATGTACTTCGGGCTGGAGAATCCGCTGCTGCCCACGACCATCGCGGTGCAACCCGGCGCGATCAATTATTCCTATCACAATGCCGCCATCTACCAGACCTACAACATCCCCGGCGGCGCGCACGGCTCCTTGATCAGCAATGACTTCAGTCTGGCCGGCTATGCCCCGCAAGACTGCCCGACCATGTACTTCACCTACTACCTCGATGCCGGCGGACCCATGTCGCCGAACTTCGACTCGGCGCGGGTGTTCGTCTCCAACGACGACTCGAACTGGACCGAACTGACGCAACTGAGCGGGCTGAACAACAACCAGGGCTGGTTGCAGGCCAAGCTGGACCTGAGCGCCTTTGCCGGCGACGCCACGCTGCAATTGCGCTTCGATTTCAGCACCTCCGGCGAAATGCAGGTGGGCGACACCAACAACGTCGCCACCGGGGCGGACGGCGGCATGCAAACGGGCGCCTACATGACGGCCGTGGCCGCCACCCAATTGCAGGACGCCAGCTATCTCTCCGAGGCCAATGTTGCCAGCGTGGACAATGGCGAGAGCGCGGCCACCAAGCGCTTCGAGTTCGACCTGGGCGGCGTGCTGGACGTGCCCGTCGGCGCCGGCGGACTGATCGCCGACAAGCAGACCTTTACCGTGACCGACGCCGCGCATCCCGCCGGCGTGACCTTCACGCTGCTCACGCAAGGCGAAGCGGCCACCACCGGCACCGAGATCCCGATCGACCCGAACGACTCGCCCGTAGAGGTGGCCAGCGCCATCCAGCAGTTCCTCGCGAGCTACTTTGCCGGGGACAACGCCATCTC
>CAYYBU010000453.1:0-3761 GCA_964469945.1 uncultured Planctomycetaceae bacterium | reverse complement strand
CTTGACGGCGGTCGTGGCCGACGTGCTGGTGACCTTCGTCGTGGTCGTGGTCGTCGTGGTCGTTACCTTCGTCACCGAGGCCGGCGGATTAATCGTGCCCGTCCCCGTGGAAGTGGTGATGACGGCATTGGTCGGGGCCGACAGGACCAGGCTGAAAGTCGCGACCTTGTTCACCGTGTTACCGATGATCGGCACGCTCACGGTCTTGCTGGTCTGACCGACCGCGAAGCTCAGCGTGCCGCTGACGGCCGTGTAGTTGGTGCCCGCGATGCCAGCGGTGGCGCCGGTGCCGTTGGCGGTGGCATACCGCACCGAGACCGCCTTGGTCGCGGGGCTGGAGAGGCTTACCGTGAAGACGGCAGTGGTGGTGCCCGAGGTCGCCTTGGTGACACCAAGATTGTTGACCGACAGTCCCGGCATCGTGGTGAAGGAGAAGGAGGCCGCCTTGTTCCAGTTGCCGGCGTTATCCTCGACGGTATTCGCGAGCAAGTTGACCGTGACCGTGCCGGCCGTGAACGAGCCGGTAAAGGCGTATAGATAGGTGTCGGTGCCGGACGCCTTGGTCGGGGGCATGGTGATCTTCACGCCCGTGGCCGCCGCGCCGGTGAGGGTGAACGGCGCTGTCTTCGCGTTGAGGATCGACGCCGTGCTCAAGCCGGCGCCGACATTCGCGGAATAGGCGATTTCAATGTACCTCTGGTTGTTCAGCGTGGTCGCGCCGATGGACGCGCCGTTGGCCGGGCTCTCCATGACCGCCACGGGCGGAGTGATGTCGTAGAACACCGAGGCGGAATTGGATGCCGTGTTGCCGCCGCCGGAGGCGGTCAGGACCGTTCCCTTGTTGATGGCCAACACGATGTTGCCGGTGCCCGCCATGCCGCTGACGACGACGCTGTAATTATAGGTGCCGCCGCTGAAGCCGCTGTAGGTCACCGTGCCCGTCAGCCCGGTGGCCGTGCCACCCGTGCCGGCCGTGCTGCCGGTGAAGTTCAACTGGCTAGCCGCCAGCGCGGCGGTGGTGCCGAAATTGCTGACCGCCTGGCTGAAGGTGGCGGTAAAGGTGATCGGCTCCGCCAGGCCCGTGGTCAGGCTCTTGCCGTTGGTCGGATTCCGCGACGCCAGCGCGAGCGTCACGGCGGTCAGCGGATTGTAGGTGACGGTGGCGAAGGTGGACACCACACTGGCGTTGCCCGCCGCATCGGTCGCCGCGCCGGCCAGTACGCCGGCCACCACGGTGCCGCCGCCGGTCATGCCGCTGACCGACACCTGGTAGGTCGTGTAGTAACCTGCCGATCCGGACGATGTCACCGGGGTGACCGTCGCCTTCAACGTGCCCGCAGCCGTGCTCTTGGCCAAACTCACCCCGGCGGCGGCGAAACCGGTCACCGGTTTGCTGAAGGTCACCGTGAACAGGATCGGCCCCGCGCTGGCCGGATTGGCCTGGCCGCTCGCCACGCTGATCGCCGTGGTGGGCTGCACGCGGTCGATGGTGACGACCGGGCCGCTCGTGCCGGCGATCAGATCATTGCCGGCCGGATCCGCGATCGTGACCGGCGGATTGACGGACAACTGCAACGTGCCGCTGTTGCCCAAGCCGCTGCTGACCGTGACCGTCCAGGTCGTGTAGTAACTCACGCCGTTGACCACCTGCGCGGCGCCGCTGAAGCTGACCTTGGTGATGGCCGCCCCGCTCAGGCCGGGAGACGCCAGGCTGAGGTTGGTGAAGGTAGTGCCGTTGTTTGCGGCCACGCCGGTCACCGCCTGGCTGAAGGTCACGTCGAAGGTCACGCTGGCCGCGTTGGTCGGATTGTGCGACGACGCATCGAGCGTAATCGCGGCCGTCGGCGGCGTCTTGTCGATGGTGATCGTCGGACCGGCAAAGACGTTGGGCGTTTCGTCGGCGGCAACCAACAGGTTGCCCGACATATCGAAGATGGTGCCATGATCTTGCAGATTGAACGTCAACGTGCCGTCGCCGCTGCCGGTGTTGATCGTGACGATCCAGGTCGAGCTGTAGCTCTTGCCATTGTAGGTCTGGACCGAGCCGCTGGCGCCGATCGTGCTCACCACCGCGCCACTGGGGCCGGGGATACTGGGCACGACTTGGAAGTCGCCGGCGACCAGCCCGGTCACCGGTTCGCTGAAAGTCACGTCGAATTCCACGGCTTTCGCGTTCGTCGGCGTCTGCGCGGATGCGTCGAGCGTGAGCGAATTGACCATCGGATGCAACAAGTAGTGATCGCCGAAGTTGGCCGAGATCGCCGCGTCCTGCCCGGCAGCGACCGTCACGTTCCAGAAGCCGCTGGCCGGCGCGGTCTCCGCCCAGTTCACCTGCGGCACCTCGCGGACGATGTACTGATTGTTGCTGGTCTGCTCGGCCGCGGGTATCTGCAGGTCGAAGGTGCCATCGGACTGGGAGATGGCCGTGGGATCGTTGGCGCTCCAGGCGTCGCTGTTGTTCAGGTCTACATAGACCTTCCAGCCGCTCAGGACCGGCTGGTTCGTGTACGCGCCGCCGCTGCCGGTGAGGTCGTCCCACACCAGGCCGTCGATTTCGGCGTTCGGGGGCAGGAAGTTCTCGAAATCGTTGCCGGGGGAATCCTGCCCGGAGGCCACCGTGACGAGCAGGTAACCGGTGCTGGGGGCCGTTTCCTGCCAGCCGGCCGCCGGGGCCTGCTCGCGGATCCAATAGGTGCCCGGAGCGAGGCCGCTGAGACTGTAGGTGCCCAGGGCGCCGGCCACGCTGCTGGTGATGGCCGTGGCGTCCACTTTGCCGTTGCTGTCGGTCGCGGTGACCGTCCAGCCGCCCAGTCCCGGCTCGCCCGTGTCGTGGGCGCCGTTGTCGTTCTGGTCGTTCCACACCGTGCCGTCGATTTCGGCCGGCTTGGGAAGGATGTTGACGGCGTAGTCTTCCACTTCGCCGTCGGGGGCGCCGCCGTCGAAGGACAAACCGGCCGCCGTGCTGACGCGGAAGCGCGCCCACGTGGTGCCGATATCGGCCGTGGCCGGCACCTGAATGGTCAGGTTGAGGTGGTTGACGCCCACTTGCAGGTTAGCCAGCGGCTGGCCGGCGGTCGCATTGGCGAACACTTCGTCACTGGAGGTGAAGGTTCCGGCGTCGCTGTAGTCGATCCAGCCGTATAAGTAGACCGCACTCAACCCGGCGGGAACCGTGATGGTGACCGGCAGGGTGACCGATTCGCCTTGCGTGAGAGAGACGCCGCTGAAGTTGACGCCGTCATCCGTATTGGGCGAGCGCACCAGACAGGGCACGTAGTCCGCTTGCGGAAGCGGCGCCTTGGTCCCCAGGTAGAGGCCCGGATTGTTGGTCAGCATGTGCCAGGCAACCGGATAACCGGGGGCGTGGCTGAAGTTCACGCCACTCACCAGGGTGATGGTGTACTGCACGATGCCGCTGCTCTGGTTGGGCTGCAGCGCATTGCCGGCCATGTCGAGGATGCCCGGGTTGGCCGACGTGGCAAGATTGTTGTTCAACGTGATCGTGTAGGTATAGCCGCCGCTCCACACGCCGGAGCCGGCCGTCAAGTAGATGATGTCGTTGTTGCTGTCGAAGATGAGGCTGTCGACCGGTTCACTGACGGGGATGGTTTCGAGGAGAGCGCCCGTGGTCTTATCGACCTTGTAGATCTGAGCTTTATCTAGGTCGCTCGCATAGAGGATTTCCTGGGGCCCGGCCGCGATCGGCCCTGGTCCCGAGCCACTGGTGGGAATGGCGTATCGAGTGACGCCGGCGCCGGGGT
>CAYYBU010000452.1:0-3766 GCA_964469945.1 uncultured Planctomycetaceae bacterium | reverse complement strand
AACTTCGGTTTGAACTTCGGCCAAGGCAATACGCGGAGCGCGGTCAGCCAGACGCCCAGTGTCACCCTGATGAACGGCCAGACGGGCTATTTCTCCGACACCTCGCAGACGCCCTTTGTCATCAGCGAGGTCCCGGTGGTGGGCGGTGCGCCGATCATGGCCGGCATCCCCATGGCCAGTTTCAATCCCTTCATGGCGATGGGCGACAACGGCGCGCCGCCGATGTTGGCCAATCCGCGCGTGCAGGAAATGCTGCAACGGGCAGCGGCCCGGCAGCAGGCGGACAACGAGGGCGGCCAACTCGACGTGGCGCCGGCCGTGCTGCCGCCCGCCAATCCGGCGGGACCGCGCCCGGCCGGTAATCCAGGGGTGGGCAATCCGGCGGCCGGCAATCGCCCGCCGCCCGGCGAGGCGCCGCGTCGGGCTGCGCTGCCTGCCGGTCCAGCCGAGCGGCTGTTCGCCGCGCAGGAGAGTTCCGCCGGCCGTGCCGCCCCCAGCATTGCCGAGGCCCGGCGGTTGCACGAACTGGAAAACGGGGCCAACGAGGGCGATCTGTTGGCGCTGATGGAGCGCGCGCGCACGGCCGAGGAAGACGGCAAGCCCGGCGTGGCGAAGATCTACTATCAAAGGGTTGCCAAACATGCCGCGGGCGGCTTGAGAGAGCAGGCCCAAGAGCGGCTCGATGCGCTCCGCAACGGCGCGGCCCCAGTGGCCCCTTGATGATTTGCGACAGCCTGCGTTGTCATAAATCAACCATCCTCCCTCCGCTTTCCCGCAGATCGGCATCTTCCTGCGACCGGCGAATGTCGATGAGGAAGAAGGACGAAATTAGCGATTTCGCCGCAAAAGAACTTCCCAAAACAAATGGCTTGCGGTATGCTGATGGGTGAGGGCAGCCGCCGGCGACGACACTCCATCAGGCCGAGTGTTGGCGCGGTACATGCGGATTGACGGAAGGAGAGCTCATCATGACGGATCTTCAGGAATACGGGCGCGCCCCGGTATCGTCGAAGGTTGCCCGTCACGGTCGCCGCGGCGGCGGTTTCACGCTGGTCGAATTGCTCGTGGTGATCAGCATCATCGGCGTGCTGGTGGGCTTGCTGTTGCCGGCCGTCATGGCAGCTCGGAATACGGCCCTGCGCATGCAGTGTCTCAACAACGTCAAACAAATTTGTCTGGCGATGCAGAGCTACGAAGGCCTCAACAGGGTCTTCCCCATAAACTGGGGCGAAGTCGCCAGCCCGGGCTCGTTGACCTCCCCGGGCCAGGCTTCCTCAAACACGGGACTCAATACGATCGGCAATAGCTGGATGTCGATGATCCTCCCGCAACTCGAAGAAACCAACTGCTACAACTATATCAAATTCGGCGCCTCGATCAGTTACTCGGACACGAACGGGTGCAACAACCAGACGGCGGCCAATTATATCGTGAAGGAATTCATTTGCCCGGCCGACACGAGCCACGGCACGGCCAACAACCAGATGCTGGGCACCGGCACCTGGGCCGTCACCAACTACAAAGCCTGTGCGGGCATGAACTGGCCGGTCTCCGTCAATACGGCAAGCAACGCGCCCCTATCGACGGCGATCACTTGGGCGCGGGGACGCGTTGCCGGTTCTCCTGACGGGCTCGATCACGGCAACGGCCTGATTTGTCGCGGCGGCGGCCCCATCGTCCCCTCCGGCACCCCGTGCAGCTCCACGAACCCTTGCGGCGCGCCGCTGGTCACCGGGAGCATGGACGTCCGCGACGGCCTGAGCAACACCTTCGCCGTCGGCGAGGCCATCCCGGCCTATTGTGCCTGGTCGGTTTGGTACTGGTTCGACGGTTGCACGGCCACCTGCGGCATTCCCTTGAACTACAAAAAGCCGGGGGTTCGCTTGCAAGCCAATTTCAACGACTGGAATTATACCTACTCCTTCATGAGCCGCCATACGGGCGGCGGCAATTTCGGCATGTGCGACGGCAGCGGGCGGTTCGTCAATCAGACCATCGACCCAACCATTTACCAAGGCATGGCCACCATCGACGGCGGCGAATTGGTGCAGTTGCCCACTAACTAGGATGCGGCGGTGGCAAAATTCGCTGTGATTCTTCCCGCGGCCGGCCGCAGTAGCCGCTTTCAAGACCGGCACTACAAGAAGCCTTTCGCGCCGCTGGCCGGCCGGGCCGTCTGGCTCTATTCGGCCGAACGCTTCCTCAACCGCAGCGACGTGGCGCAGGTGATCCTGGTCATCTCGCCCGAGGACCGCGAAGACTTCAACTTCAAGTTCGCCTCCAATATCGCCATTCTCGGCATCCAAGTCATCCACGGCGGGGCGGAGCGGGCCGATTCGGTCGCGGCCGCCTTGGCCCGCGTCAAGGCCGAGGCCGATTTCGTCTGCGTTCACGACGCCGCCCGCCCCTGCCTGACCGACGCCTGGATCGACCAGATCTTCCAGGCGGCGGAGCGCACGGGGGCGGCCATCTTCGCCACGCCCGTCACTGGCACGCTCAAGCTGATGGGCGCCGATCACAAGATTGAAAAGACCGTCTCCCGCGAGCGGCTGTGGGAATCGCAGACGCCGCAGGTCTTCGGCCGCCAATTGCTGTTGGATGCCTACGCGCAGCGCGAGGGCTTTGCGGCCACCGACGAGGCCCAACTGGTCGAGCGACTGGGCCATGCGGTGACCATCGTGCCCGGTTCGCCGATGAACATGAAGATCACCACCCGGGACGACCTGCGCGTGGCCGAGCAGATGCTGAAGGTGCTTCCCAAGCCCAAGTTGACCGGCCCGTCGCACCCCTTTGCCGATGACGACAAATGGCGGTAAAGCCTCCACAAGACATCTTTGCCGAATTGAGCTGGCGCGAGCTGATCAATCAGACCACCGACGACGCCCATTTGCCGCGCTGGCTCGGCGAGAAGCCGCGGACCCTTTACGTGGGCTTCGACCCCACGGCCGACAGTCTGCACGTGGGACATCTCGTGGCCCTGATGGTGTTGCGGCGATTCCAGCAGGCCGGCCATCGCCCCATCGCCCTGGTCGGCGGGGCCACGGGCATGATCGGCGACCCCAGCGGCAAGAGCGAGGAGCGCAACTTGCTTTCGCTGGAGACGCTACGCACGAACATCGCCGGCATGGAGTCGCAGTTGCGCCGCTTTCTCGATTTCGACTGCGGCGCCAATGCGGCCCTGCTGGTGAACAATCACGACTGGATGGGACGCTTCGGCTACCTGGAATTCCTCCGCGACATCGGCAAGCACTTCCCCGTGAACGTCATGCTCACGAAGGACTCCGTCCGCAGCCGCCTGGACCGCAGCGACGCCGGGCTGAGCTACACGGAATTCAGTTACATGTTGCTGCAGGCTTACGATTTCGTGCATCTCAACGCCGCGTACGACTGCGAACTGCAGGCCGGCGGCAGCGACCAATGGGGCAACATCACCGCCGGCATCGACCTGGCCCGCCGCATCCGCGGCACGCAGCTCTACGGCATCACCTGCCCGCTGCTGACCCGCAGCGATGGCAGCAAGATGGGCAAGACCGAATCGGGGGCGTTGTGGCTCTCGCCCGAGAAGACCAGCCCCTATCGCTTCTACCAGTACTGGATCAACCTGGACGACGCCGACGTGGGCAAGTGCCTGCGGCTGTTCACCGACCTGGAGCAGGAGCAGGTACTTGAGATCGAAGCCCAACAGCGGAGCGACCCCGGCCGGCGGGTTGCCCAGCGGCGGCTGGCCGCCGAACTGACCCGGCTCGTCCACGGCGAGGAAGGGGTT
>CAYYBU010000451.1:0-3769 GCA_964469945.1 uncultured Planctomycetaceae bacterium | reverse complement strand
CGGGCTAGAGCGTGCGGATCGCCATCGTGCCATTGTCGGCCACCGGCAGCAAGGGGGCAAAACGATAGGGCGCACCGCCGTGACGCGCGCCGCCGGGGACGAACTCCAGGCCGAACGAGACATTCCACATCTCTTCGGTCTGCCCCACAACGCCGTTGTCCCGCGGCATGATGTAGGTGAAGACGCTCACCAGCGCCAACCGCTGGGTCAGCGGGAATCGCGCATCGGCGCCGAAGACGAAATCGCCGGGCTCCTGCGCAATGCCGACCCAGGTGGTCGTGGTGGCTGCATTGCACCAGGTGTGCCGCCAGTAAAGGTTCCCTTGTGCCAACGGACGGAAATGGATATCGGCAAAGGCCTCGCCGGCGGTGAGGGTGGTGGTTGCGCCATGGTCGGGCATGGCCGCCCACAGGCCCATTTCGTTGCACGGATTCCACTCTACTCCCAACTTCACCCGCCATTGGGCAAAATGCAGGTCCGTGTAGTACTGGTCGTCCAGCCAGTCGTGCGTGAAGCCCCAGCTTACGATGGTGCCGTGCATGGGCAGGCGTTGGAACAGGCCGATGGTGGTGAAGGTTTGCGAGCGGCACTCGTCGGTCGGGGTGTTGACGTCGTCGGCCGAGAAGGTGCCCTGGAAATCGGTCAAGGTGGTGCTGATGCCCGCCTGCACGCCGATGCCGTATTGGGCCGCCAGGGGAATGCCGGCGTTCATGCCGAAGCCCATCCCGAAGTTACCGGTCAACATGCCCTGGCCGCTGGAAAGCACACCCAGGTCGGCGGGACCTTTGAAGGCCTCGACGGCGCTAAAGAAGCTGGTATGGCTCCAGGTCTGTTCCCAGACCGAGGACATGTTGTCTTTAAGCGAACCGGGGCCACCCAACAGGCCGGCGCCGATGTCGGCAAAAATCACGTCGTCCTCGCAGTGGGACGTGGCTGTTGCGTCCGGAGCCTCTGCGCTCGAGGCCTCGTCGACAAAGGGATTGCCCGGAATCATGCCGGCCGGCATCATCGCGCCCGGCACGGCGCCGCCGGAGACTGTGCCGCCGGAGATGGTTTCGCCAGCGAGAGTGCCACCCGAGATGGCGCCGGCGGAAGCCGTGCCACTGGAGATGGCGTCAGCAGTCAAGGTGCCGGCCGACGCGTCCAGCCGGGACGTGGCAATCGGTTCGTCGTATTTCAGCGTGCTATCGGTGGGAACCGCATAGGCGGCCAAGGTGGCTCGATTGGTGGAATCAACCTTGGCGGCGGCCCCGTTGGCCGGCGTGCCGAACGGACCCAGCGCTTGAGCGATCGAACCGGCCGGCTTGCCGGTCGTGTTGGCGTTGTTGGCGGCCAGGCGGTCGAGCGTCCGTTGCAGGCCTTGCACATCCTCGGGCGGCAGACACTCTTTAGCATGAAGGAGGATCTGGTATTGCTTCATCCTGGTCAGATTGCCGTCGCTGAGGGCCTCGACCAGTTCGGCACGGATCTTTTGCCGGGCGGCTACCAACTTGCGGCCATCGATCTCCTGCGCGGAGCTGGCACTGGCAAGCGTGGTGGCCAGCAGTGCGGCCAGAAGCGCAGCAGTCCCGAAATGCAAACGACGTTGCATGAGAGAATCCCCCCTTGAGATGTGCGTATAACGGTGTGGCGTCGGCTGATGGCCGCGCAATCTTCTGTAACCGTTACGATCAGTACAGGTAGGATTCTCATCGGAACCGCTACAAGCGGAACTTAAGGCACAGCCGACGTAAACGGAATATTTTACCGCGATGGGGCGGTAGGGTTTTACTAAACTTCCGTCGTTGCCCATTCCTGCTGATTTAGCATAAAAGGCCTACTTGACTCACCACCGCAAGAAGATCGGAAAAGTGACGAAGGTCGAGAAACTAACCGGATAGGTCCCTTGCCCGGGGGGCCCTGTGTGCTAACATCTAATTAGCATCTAATTCAGTGCGAAAGGAAAGCCTATGCACCACATCGAAAGCGACATTGACTCCCTGACCAATTTCAAGCGTCAAACGGCAACGTACCTCAAGCAATTGCGTGAGACGGGGACGCCCGTGGTGCTAACCGTCAATGGCAAGGCGGAAGTCGTTGTCCAGGACGCGGCAGCCTATCGTCGGCTGGCCGAACGTGCAGACCGGCTCGACCGGGATGAGACGGTCGCGGCGATCCGTGAGGCACTCGCCGACGTGGAGGCCGGAAGAACAAAGCCAGCCAGACAAGCGCTCAAGGCGCTGGCGAAGAAGCACGGTATCCCGGTGGACGCATGAGATGAAATATCGCGCGCAGACTTGTAGGCAAGCCTACAGCCTTGCCGCCCGCAACCGCGCCCGCACGAATTCCACGACCATCGGCATGATCGAGATGAGGATGATGACGGGAACGACCACATCGGGGTGCTTCTGTACGAACTCGTATTGTCCGAACCAGACGCCCCCGAAGACGAAAATGCCCACCCAGGCCAGGCCGCCAGGGATATCGTAAGCCAGAAATCTGATGTAGCTCATCCGGCCGATGCCGGCCACGAAGGGCATGAAGGTTCGTACGATGGGAACAAAGCGGGCCAGCACGACTGCTTTGCCGCCGTACTTCTCGAAGAAACGGTGCGTGCGGTCCAGATACTCTTTCTTCAGGAAGCGAACCTTGCCCGTAAAGGCCCGCGGACCAACGTAGACGCCGATCCAGTAATTGACGTTGTCACCGACAATCGCCGCCGCGGACAGCACCACGAACAGCGTGGTGACGCTGAGATTGCACTGGGGCTTGGCGGTCACGACCGCGCCGGCCAGAAACAGCAGCGAATCGCCCGGCAGAAAGGGCGTCACCACCAGGCCCGTCTCGCAAAAGATCACGGCGAACAGAAGCAAATACGTCCACCCGCGATACGTATCAACGATCTGCGCGAGCGTGTCGAAGTTCAGATGCAAGACCAGGTTCTTGAGCGTCTCCATCGACGACCCTATTCTCGCGTGAGCTTGTGGAAACGCTCGCGCAGGTCGCGGGTGATGGGGCCCGGCGTGCCGTCGCCGATGGTGCGGCTGTCGACCTTGACCACCGGTATCACTTCAGCGGCCGAACCGGTCAGAAAACATTCGTCGGCAATGTAGACGTCGTGCTTGGTCAAGGCCACTTCGGCCACGACGATGCCGGCCTCGCGGGCCAGATCGATGACCGCCTGGCGAGTGACGCCTTCGAGGATGCTAGCATCGTTGGGAGGCGTCAGCACGCGGCCGTCGCGGACCAGGAAGATGTTGTCGCCGGTACACTCGGCCACTTCGCCCTTGTGGTTGAGCATGAGGGCCTCGACGCAGCCGGCCTGTTGGCCTTCGATCTTCGCCAGAATATTGTTCAGGTAGTTGAGCGATTTGACTCGGGGACTCAGGGCGGCCGGATGGTTGCGCATGGTGCTGACAGTGACGATCTCCAGCCCCTTGCGATACAATTCGTCCGGATACAACGAGATCAGATCGGTGATGATGATGACCTGCGGATGGCTGCAATGATTGGGGTCCAGTCCCAGCGAGCCGCAGCCGCGCGTGACGACCACCCGAATGTAACCGTCCTGGATGCCGTTGGCGGCCAGGGTCTTCTCGATGGCGGCGGCCATTTCCTCTTTGCTGATGGGGATGGTCAGCCAGATGGCCTTGGCCGAATTCCACAGCCGGTCCAGGTGTTCGCGGAGGCGAAAGACCTTGCCGCTGTAGCTGCGGATGCCTTCGAACACGCCGTCGCCATAGAGCAGGCCATGGTCGTAGACGCTGATCTTGGCGTCTTCCTTGGCGTA
>CAYYBU010000450.1:1009-3769 GCA_964469945.1 uncultured Planctomycetaceae bacterium | reverse complement strand
AGACCCAAACGCAGTCCCAGGGCGCGGACTTCATCTTTGAAGAGGTCGCGCAGCGGCTCGATGAGGGTGAAGGCCATGTCGGCGGGCAGGCCGCCTACGTTGTGGTGCAGCTTGATCGTGGCGGCCGGACCGTCGGGGGCCCCGCCACTTTCGATCACGTCGGGATAGAGCGTCCCCTGGGCGAGGAATTGGGCCCCTTGGATGCGGGCGGCCTCGGCGGCGAAACAGTCGATGAAGGCATGGCCGATGCGCCGCCGCTTCTCTTGCGGATCCACCACCCCGGCCAGGGCGGCGAGGAACTTGTCCTGCGCCTCGACGACGTGCAGATCGGTCTGGAAGTGGTTGCTGAACTCCACGATGACCGCCTCGGCCTCGTCCTTGCGCAGCAGGCCGTTGTCGATCAAGATGCACGAGGCCTGCGTGCCGACCGCTTGGGCCAGCAGGGCCGCCACGACCGCCGAATCCACGCCGCCGGACAGCCCGCAGATCACCCGGCCGTCGCCCACGCGTTGGCGGATGCTCTCGATGCTTTCGCGGGCGAAATCGCCCAGCTTCCAGGTGCCGGCACAGCGGCAGGCGGCGCGGAGAAAGTTGCCCAGGATCTTGCTGCCCAGCGGCGTGTGGGTCACCTCGGGATGGAATTGCAGGCCGTAAATGGGCAGCCCGCGATGCTTGACCGCGGCAAAGGGGCACGTCTCCGTGGCGGCCAGGGGGAAGAAATCGTCGGAAACGTGCGAAACCTGGTCGCCGTGGCTCATCCAGACCTGGATGTCTTGGGGCAGCCCGGCAAACAGCTCGTTGTCGGTGTTGATGCGGCACTGCGCCCGGCCGTACTCGCGTGCCGGGGCGCTTTCGACCCGTCCGCCCAGGGCCTCGCAGGCCAACTGCATGCCATAGCAGATGCCCAGCACGGGGATGCCGAGGCGAAAAATGGCCGGATCGCACTTCGGGGCCCCGGTTTCATAGACGCTCGACGGCCCGCCGGAGAGAATGATTCCGCGCGGGGCCAGCTCGCCAATCCGCTGCGCGGTGATGTTATGGCGGACGATCTCGCAATAGACCTGCTGCTGCCGCACCCGCCGGGCGATCAATTGGGCATACTGCGAGCCAAAATCCAGGACCAGAACCTTCTGCTCGGCTAGCTTGCTCATGCACTGCTTCCATAGGGGAAACCACGTATTATAGAACGCCGTGCGGCGCGGCGAAAGTGGGGTGCCATCGCGGCCGCCGGTCTATTCTCCCCTCTCCCGCACGCGGGAGAGGGGCGGGGGTGAGGGTGGCCTTTTGGGCGAACACGTGATGCTTTACCCAGATGAGTTGTCCGACCCCTTGCGCCTTGGTCGGGGTGGCACCGCAGCCGTGCTCTGCCATAATGAACGATCCGTCCCTAGTTGTCGCAAGAAAGTAGCCGGTACACTCCGAGCGCTGCCCGCAACGGCACACGGAGTGTGCCGGATACGTTGAAGCCCTATGGCCAACCCTGATCTGCATCCGCTGGA
Source organism: uncultured Planctomycetaceae bacterium (assembly GCA_964469945.1). GTDB lineage: Bacteria > Planctomycetota > Planctomycetia > Pirellulales > Thermoguttaceae > CAYYBU01. The sequence goes on along the minus strand of CAYYBU010000450.1, from coordinate 2,270 downwards.
AACCAAGCTGGCCGTCGCCTGGCCGCCGCCGGCCTGGCAGGATTTGACGATCCTGCTGGCGGTGTCCGGGGGGGCGGATAGCGTGACGCTGCTCCGCGCGATGGCCGCCTTGAAAAAAAGCACTGGCAGAGCCAGTGGCACACATCTGTTGGGAAATGGCGGCCAGAACGTGGGCGAGGGACGCTTGGTGGTCGGCCACCTCAATCATCAGTTGCGGCCTAAGGAAGCCGATGCCGACGAAGCGTTCGTGGTCGATTTGTGCCGGCGGCTTGGCGTGGCCTGCGAAGTGGGACGCGTGCGGATCGATCTGGCCGGTCCGGCCGGCGGCGATGGCTTGGAGGCGGCCGCCCGGCAGTCGCGATACGATTTTCTCGAAGCGACGGCCGCCCGCGTGGGGGCCCGCTATGTGGTCACCGCCCATACGGCCGACGACCAGGCGGAAACCATCCTGCATCGTATCGTCCGCGGCACGGGCATCGGCGGTCTGGTGGGCATGGCCCGCGTGCGGCCGCTGGGGCCCACGACGCTGATCCGTCCCCTGTTGGGCTTTCGCCGCCGCGAGTTGCTGGCCTATCTGGCCGATCGCGGACAGCCCTATTGTGAAGATTCCAGCAACGCCAATACCCGTTTCACGCGGAATCGCATCCGTCACGAGTTGGTGCCGCAACTGGCCGCACAATTCAACCCCGGCGTGGTCGATGCCGTGTTACGGTTGGGATCGCTGGCGGGCGAAGTCCAAGGGGTGATCGAGACCTTGGCCGACGCCCTGGCCGATCGTTGTGTCAGCGAAGAAAGTCCTGACGCGATCCGCGTCGAAGCGGTGTCCTTGGCCGGCCAACCGTCCTATCTGGTCCGCGAGATGCTCATGGCAGCGTGGCGCCGCCAAGACTGGCCGATGCAGGCGATGGGCTTTGCCGAGTGGAACCTGTTGGCGCAGATGCTCGCGGCCGGAACGCCCTACAAGAATACCTTTCCCGGCGACGTGTCGGTCCAAGTTGTTGAAGGCGGCCTGCGGTTGGATCGAGGGGGCCGGTGAACGCTGCATAACGAAGAGAAACGCGGCCGTAGTGGTCTCCCCTCGCCCGCCTGTCGCGCGCGACAGGCAGGCGAGGGGTCGGGGGTGAGGGTGGCTTGCCCCCGAGCGGGCTCCGAACGCCCTCACCCCCTGCCCCTCTCCCGCGTGCGGGAGAGGGAGTGCGCAGCCAAAGAATCTTTGGGGCGGTGAAACCCCCTCTCCCGCGTGCGGGCGAGGGGAGTCTGC
>CAYYBU010000450.1:0-999 GCA_964469945.1 uncultured Planctomycetaceae bacterium | reverse complement strand
AAGCCGAGCAGGAACAGCAGCAGCGCGGCCGCCAGCAGATAAGGCCACAGCGGCAGCGTGCGCGGCACGCTGCGATCGGCGGGGGCCAGCAACTCGGCCGGTTTCGGATCGAAACGGCCGCCGCTGACTTGGGCGATTTCCTGCAAGAGCCCCGTGTTGACCGGCTTCACGCGCAGCTCGTCGGGATACGTCGCGCCGATCACGCGGCGTTCGACGTCGATCGGCCGCCCTTGATAGGTCAGCTTCGGTTCCAGTAGGTAAAGGCCAGCGGTCGAGGTGGCAAACCGCGCCGCATAGCGGCCGGGGGCCACCTGTGGCAACGACAACTCGCGGGCTTTCTGCGGGGGATCGATCACGCGCAACGCAACCTCGCCGCCATTGAAGAAATGGCCTTGCGCGTCCTGCGCATCGAGTATGGCCAGCACGCCGCGGCCATCCTGCTCGACGTGCAGCGTGCTCAGCAAGGGTGGTTCTTTCCGCAGCGCGTCGCGGACCAGGCCGACCCAGAAGGGGCCGAAGTCGGGCCACTGGAGCCAGGCCGCCGCCCAGCGGCTTTGAATGTCGGAGGTGAAGGCCACGCTGGTGCCGCGGCCGTACTGCCAATAGACCAGCAGCGGATCGCCGCTCTCCGAGGCCAGCACGAGTTGGCTGCCGTCCTTGGGCCGCGTTTCCACGTAACCCAAGAGTGTCGGCGCCCCTTTGAAATCCAGCGTGCCCAGCATGGCGGCGGGATGGACCATTTTGGGCGAGAACGGTTCTTCGGTGATGCCCAGCTTGGCGGCGATGCTCGTTTCCAACTCGAAAATCTGCGGCACCTTGGCCACGTCGTCGCAGAAGTAGTAATGGCCGCGGGCCCGCTCGGCCATGTCCTGCAACAGCGGCCCGGCCGCCTCGTCGCCCACCGCCAGGGTCGAGACCGTGATGCCCGAGGCCGCGATGCGCTTGACCAGGGCCTCGAAATCGCCCGGGCTGGAAACGCCGTCGGTCAACACGATCATG
>CAYYBU010000449.1:0-3769 GCA_964469945.1 uncultured Planctomycetaceae bacterium | reverse complement strand
GATGAGGGATGAGAGATGAGGGATGAGAGATGAGGGATGAGAGATGAGGGATGAGGGATGAGGGATGAGAGATGAGGGCGACGCGCGGCTGTACGCCTCCCCTCGCCCGCTTGCGGGAGAGGGGCCGGGGGTGAGGGTGGTTGGCCGCGTAACAGACGTCGAGCTCTCTCAGCCTGGAGCTAGGGTGGCTGGCCGTGAAACAGATCCCGAACGCCCTCACCCCCTGCCCCTCTCCCGTTTACGGGAGAGGGGAGATGCGAGTTTTCCGGTGCAATCGGTGGGCCTTCGCTTCGCTTGTCCCACCCCACAATTTTTCGCGTACCCTGCTGTGACCACCAAGCCACCATGACCAAAAAACTCATTCTCCTTTCCATTCCCGGCTTGCGGGAAAAAGACGTTGCCGTCATGCGGAACCTCCGCGAGCTCACCGCCGGCGGCGAAATCGCCGAACTGGTGCCCAGCTTCCCCTGCGTCACGTGCTGCGTGCAGGCCAACATGACCACCGGCCGCTTGCCGGCCGAACACGGCGTGGTGGGCAACGGCATTTATTGGCGAGAGAAACGCCAAGTGGAAATGTGGACCGCGCCCAACGATTGCATCGAGCGGCCGCAAATCTGGGACCTACTCTCGCATCGCCCCCACGGCCCCACCGCGGCGGTCTGGTTTCCCCTGCATAGCAAGGGCTGCGAAGCCGATTACGTTTGCACGCCGGCGCCGATCCATAACCCCGACGGCTCCGAATCGCTCTGGTGCTACACGCGTCCGTTGGAACTCTACGGCTCGCTGCGCGATCAGTTGGGGCATTTCCCCTTGCAGCACTACTGGGGCCCAATGGCCAACGTCAAGTCGAGCCAATGGATCGCCGCTTCGGCCGTGCTGGCCGCCGAGCGCTGGCAGCCCGACTTCTTCTATATCTACCTGCCGCACCTCGACTACTCGGCCCAACGCAACGGGCCGGAAAGCGTCGAGGCCGACACCGCCGTCGCCGAGTTGGACGAAGTCCTCGGCCACCTGGCCGCCGGCATGCGCCAAGCCTATGGCGCGGACCTGCTCTGGCTCGTGGCCGGCGAATACACCATCACGCCCGTCGATCATGTGAGCTATCCCAACCGCCTGCTGCGCGAGGCCGGCTTGCTGGCCGTCCGCGACCAGGCCGATGGCGAGCACCTGGACCTGGAGGCCAGCCACGCCTGGGCCCTGGCCGATCACCAGTTCTCCCACGTCTTCCTCGCCGGCGACGAGGCCGATCTGGCGGCCCGGGCGGTCCAGGTGGCCGAGCTGTTCCGCGGCCAGCCGGGCATCGCCGAGGTGTTGGTCGGCACGGATCGCAGCCGTTATGGGCTGGACCATCCGCGCAGCGGCGAGGTCGTCTTGATTTCGAGCTCGCGCAGTTGGCAGGCATATCCCTGGTGGCTCAGCGACGAGCGGGCCCCGCAGTTCGCCCGCACGGTCGATATTCATCGCAAGCCGGGCTACGATCCGCTGGAGTTGTACTTCGACCCGGCCACCAAGGGCATCCCCCTGGACGCCCGGCGGATCAAGGGTTCGCACGGCGCCCCGGCCGTGGATCGGGCGCAGCGGACTGTAATCCTGGTTTCCGAGCCGACCCATTTGCCCGGCCCGGTGCTGGCCGATACCGACGTGTTCGGCGTCATCTGGCGGCATTTCGGTTTGAAGGCAAGCTAGCGTAGGCCCGAGTCCGACAGATGAAAGCTGATAGCTGACCGCTGACCGCCCTCCCGCATCAGGCATCCCAAGGCGTGTATTCTTCCCGTCCGGACTGGTCCCCGCGACGCCTTGGAAGTATCATAAGAGAAAGTTAATTGTCCGTTAGCCAGAGCGTTGTGTCATGGGTGTACCCCAAGTTGTGATCGTCGGACGGCCCAATGTGGGCAAATCGAGCCTGTTCAATTGGCTCGTGGGGAAGCGTATTGCTATTGTGGACCCATCCGCGGGGGTAACCCGCGACCGCGTCACTTGCCTGTTGCCATTGGCCGAGCGATTCGTTGAATTGGTCGATACAGGCGGCATCGGTATCGTCGATGCCGATAATTTGACCGAACACATCGAGCAGCAGATCCAGATGGCCATCGATTCGGCCGACCTGATTCTGCTGGTGGTCGACACGCGGGCCGGCCTGACACCGCTGGACCAAGAGGTGGCCAAGCGACTGCGGTACGTCGACGCGCCGGTGATTTGCGTGGCCAACAAGACCGACGCCGCCTCGCTGGAGTCGCAGGCCGACGAGTTCTACAAGCTCGGCCGAAAGTTGCTGCGCGCGAGCGCCGAGCAGAATCGCGGCCGGGAGGAGTTGGAAAACGCCATCCTGGAGAAGTTGCCGCCGCCAGATCCCCTGGAGCAGGCGCAGGAAGAGGCCGTCATGAAGGTGGCCATCGTGGGCCGCCGCAACGTGGGCAAGAGCACCCTGGTCAACACCCTGGCGCAGGCGGAGCGGATGATAACTAGCGAGGTGCCGGGCACCACCCGCGACAGCGTCGACGTCCGCTTCGATCTCGACGGCAAGGTCTTCATGGCCATCGACACGCCCGGTTTCCGCCGCAGCAAGAGCGTCTCCACGAATGTCGATTTCTACAGCACGCACCGCGCGCAGCGGAGCATCCGCCGCGCCGACGTGGTGCTGTTGTTCTTCGACGCCGCGCAGCGGATCAGCAAGGTCGATAAGCAGCTTTGCGATTACATCGCCCAGCAGTATAAGCCCTGTATCTTCGTGGTCAACAAGTGGGACCTGGTGGCCAGCAGCATGCCCACGGACAAGTGGGTGACTTATCTGCGTGACACGTTCCGCACCATGATCTACGTGCCCATCGCCTTCATCACCGGCCAGTCGGGGCGGAACGTGAAAGCGATGCTCAATCACGCGCAGATGCTTTTTAAGCAGGCGCGGACGCGGATCACCACCTCGCAGTTGAACAAGCTGGTGCGGGCGGCCATCGAGCGCAACGCCCCGCCCACCTATCAGAACCGCCGTTCGCGCATCTACTATGCCACCCAGGTGGCCGATCAGCCGCCCACGATCGTGTTGTTTTGCAGCGATCCGCGGGCGGTTTCGCAGCAGTACCAGCGTTACTTGCTGGGCACGCTGCGCGAGCAGTTGGGTTTCGGCGAGGTGCCCATCAAACTGTATCTTCGCCAGCGCGAGCAGACCGACCATCGCGACGAGATCGACGCCAAGATCGCCAAGCCGGCTACCCCGCAGCCGGACCAGCAGCCTGCCGAGGAATTGCCCGGTTAGTTTGCCGGTGTCATTTCACGGTGCCTAGTCGGGGGGGGGCTGCCTGTTTCGGTTTCCGCCGTTTCGATGATCGTGGAAGAAAAACCAAGCTGCCCCTCGACATGGGCCGAAGTTATGATAGAATTGCCGTTGTCGCTGGCGGCGGTTGTCGTGAGCGACGCCACATGACGCGGGGTGGAGCAGCCCGGTAGCTCGCGAGGCTCATAACCTCGAGGTCACAGGTTCAAATCCTGTCCCCGCCATTCATAACCCCACGGTCGCGCAAGCGGCCGCGGGGTGTTTCTTTGCGTTTTCGGCGTAATGGTCCGACGGCAAGGCTCAAAGGTCCAATTGGGCGGATTGCGAACGCCAAACGCCGGTTTCGTTCAGATAGACAACCTGCTTGACCCGGTACGCGTTGGCAAGGTGCCCTCCGTGCCAATAATAGGTGAGACAGCTGCCTCCTTCGATATTACAGTAGAGGGTCCAGGGGGAGGGGCCTCGTCCCCCTGGTCGCCCGCACGATGCGGGCGAAAG
>CAYYBU010000448.1:0-3808 GCA_964469945.1 uncultured Planctomycetaceae bacterium | reverse complement strand
AAACGCGGCGGATTATCGACCGGCTGTATGGCTACGAGGTGTCGCCGCTGTTGTGGCGCAAGGTTCGGCGGGGCTTGTCGGCCGGCCGCGTGCAGAGCGTCGCCGTGCGGCTGATCGTCGAGCGCGAGCGGCAGCGGATGGCCTTCGTCACCGCCAGCTACTGGGACCTGTTGGGCACGTTCGCCAAACTGGGCGGCGCGAGTTTCGAGGCCGCCCTGATTTCGGTCGACGGCCGGCGGGTTCCCAGCAGCCGCGATTTCGAGGCCAGCAGCGGAGCCCTGAAGGATGCCGGGCTGTTGTTGCTCGACGAGCGCGGGGCGGCCGAATTGGCCGAGCGCCTCCGCCGCAGCGCGTGCCGCGTCAGCGACCTGGAAGACAAGCCCTACACGACCCGGCCCTATCCGCCCTTCACCACCAGCACGCTGCAGCAAGAGGGAAACCGCAAGTACGGCTACACTGCCCGGCACACCATGCAAGTGGCCCAGAGCCTCTACGAGAACGGGCATATCACGTACATGCGAACGGATTCGACCAACCTGGCGGCGGTGGCCATCGAGTCCGCCCGGCAACTGGTCGCGGCGCAGTACGGCGCGGAGTATCTGCCCGCGCAGCCGCGCTATTACCAGACCAAGGTGAAAAACGCCCAAGAGGCCCACGAGGCCATCCGGCCGGCCGGTCATCCCTTCGACTTCCCCGACGCGCTGCGCGACCGCCTGAGCCCGGACCAGTTCAAGCTCTACGACCTGATCTGGAAGCGGACCATCGCCAGCCAGATGGCCGACGCCCGGGGCCATCGCATCACCATCAGCGTGCAGTCCGACGGCGCCATTTTCCAGGTCAGCGGCCGCACCATCGACTTCCCCGGTTATCTGCGGGCGTATGTCGAGGGCTCGGACGATCCGGAAAGCCGCCTGGCGGACCGCGACGTGGTGCTGCCCAGCGTGGCCGTGGGCGAAACGCTCCAGTGCCGCGACCTCGAGGCCAAGGGCCACACCACCCAGCCGCCCAACCGTTACAGCGAAGCTTCGCTCACCCGGGCGCTGGAGGAAATGGGTATCGGGCGGCCCAGCACCTATGCCCAGATCATCGACACGATCCTGGCGCGGGAATATGTCTTCAAGGCGAAGCGGGGGAATGTGCTGGTGCCCACCTGGACAGCCTTTGCCGTCTCGCAATTGCTGGAGGCCCATCTGCCGGACCTGGTCGACTACCAGTTCACCGCCACGATGGAAGACGAACTGGACGCCATCAGCCGCGGCGAGTTGAGCTCCCTGGAGTACCTCACGCACTTCTATTTCGGCAACGACCATCCCGGGCTGAAAGAACAGCTCAAGAACAAGGTCGACGAGATCGACGCCCGCGACGTCAGCCGCGTGCTGATCGGCAAGCCGGAAGGCCAGCCCGAGGTCTTCATTCGCGTGGGCCGCTACGGACCGTTTCTCGAACAGGGCGAGCGGCGTGCCAGCTTGCCGGATAAGATGCCGCCGGACGAACTGACGCTGGCCGTGGCCCTCGATATGCTGGAAAAAGCGAGCCAGGCCGAGGAGCCGCTGGGAACTTGTCCCGAGACGCACAAGCCGATCTTCCTCAAGGTCGGCCGTTTCGGGCCCTACGTGCAGCGCGGCAGCGGCGAAGACGAAGAGAAGCCGCAAAACGCCTCGCTGCTGAAAGGGATGAATCCCGAAGACGTGACGGTCGAGGTGGCGCTGAAGCTGCTCTCGCTGCCGCGCATGCTGGGCGCGAATCCGGCCGATGCGCAGCCCGTGGTGGCCCACAACGGCCGCTACGGACCGTACGTGAAGTGTGGCGAGGAAACCCGTTCCTTGCCGGACGGCGTTTCGCCGCTGGACGTAACCTTGCCGCAGGCCCTGGAACTGTTGGCGCAGCCCAAGGCGCGCCGCGGCGGCGGCCCCTCGCGTCAGGAACCGCTGCGGGTCTTCGAGCCCTCGCCGCTGACGGGCAAGCCGGTGCAATTGCTCGCCGGCCGCTACGGGCCCTACGTGACCGACGGCGCGACCAACGCCTCGCTGCCGCGGGGCACGACCGTGGAAGAAGTGACGCTGGAATATGCCTTGAACCTGTTGAAGGCGCGGGCCGAGAAGGGTCCTTCGACCCGTCCCACGCGGCGACGAGCCGCCGCCAAGCCGGCCGCCGCAGCAACCAAGACTGCGGCGACCAAGACGGCCAAGAAAAAGGCCGCCCGCAAGAAGACCGCCAAGAAGAAAACGGTCAAAGCGAAGAAGAGCCCGCAAGCGTCGGCCGAAGAGTAACTTCCCGTACTCATCACGCTCCGTCGTGATGCAATTCCTCACGGCGGAGCGTGAGGGGTACGGTAGGTCAGGCACCCCGTGCCTGACCCACGGGGCTTCTGCGTTCCGGGTGACATGGAGCGGCGAAAATCGTACAATGGCTTCCAGGGGTATGATCTATGCAGCAGATTCAATTGAACGATTAGGGGAGCAAATGGGGTCGGGTCTCATTCAGCAAAACGAGACCCGACCCTATTCGCCCCCCCGGCCTCTGGCCCTGATGGTTTCTCGCCCCGGCGCGATCCATGCCTCGGCGTCAGCGTATGCTATCCTTGCAGGAGGATGTGTACCATGACAGAGCAGGCGTTTTCAGCGGACGGCGACAGCACGAAGCCGCAGCCCCGGCGCGGGGTTCTGCGCGGTTACGGCATTGCGCTGGTTTCGGCGATTCTGGCAACGTTGGTGCGGATGTGGCTCGACCCGGTGCTGGGGAATCACGCTCCCTTTGCGATCTACTTCGCGGCCGTGATGTTCACGGCGTGGTACGGCGGGCTGGGCCCGTCGCTGGTGACGATGGTCGTTGGTGCGATGGTCGGATCCTGCCTGTTCGCCGAACCCCGCGGCTCGCTGTACATCAATGGTCTCGAACATCAGATATCCTTGGTGCTGTACGTGAGCACGGGCGGTTTCACGGCCCTTCTCAGCGATTGGCTCCGCAGGGCGATCGCGAGGAAGAATCAGGTGGAAGCGGAGCTTCGGCTGCGCGAAGAGCAGTTGCAACGCCACCAGATCGAATTGACGCACGTGGCGCGGTTGAGCACGATGGGCGAAATGGCCGCCAGTCTGGCCCACGAGTTGAACCAACCGCTTCACGCCGTGAAGAACTACGCGCGCGGCAGCGTCCGGCGGCTGCTCAAGAAGGACGAGAAGGATGAAGAATTACTGTCCGCCCTGTGGCAAATCAGCGAGGAGGCCAATCGCGCGGCGGAGATCATTCGCCGCGTCCGGGGATTCGTGCGAAAGCGCGATCCTCAGGTTTCCAAGGTGTCGGTGAACGGCCTGGTCGAAGAAGTGGTGCTGCTGAGCAAATCGGAGATCCGGCGGCGGCACGCCGCAGTCATTGTCGACCTGGCGCCCGACCTGCCGGCCATCGTCGGTGATCCGATCCAACTCGAGCAGGTGATGTTGAACCTCGTTCGCAACGGTTTGGAAGCCATGGATGAAGTGCCGGAGCCCAATGGCGACCGACCGCTACGGATCAGGACCGGACGCCTCGGCGACGACCACGTTCAGGTCAGTGTGCAGGATCGCGGCAAGGGCATTGGCGAGAACGACTTGGAAAAGGTCTTCGAGCCGTTCTTCACGACGAAACCGGAAGGATTGGGCATGGGGCTGGCCATCAGCCGGTCGATCGTTCAGACACACGGGGGACGCCTGTGGGCCGCGGCGAATCGGGACCAGGGTTGCACGTTTCACTTCACGTTGCCCACCGGTGGGATTGGGTAGGGCCCGCGTCAGAATAAGTTGAGCAATTTTATTGAAGCAAAGGCGACCGACGG
>CAYYBU010000447.1:0-3817 GCA_964469945.1 uncultured Planctomycetaceae bacterium | reverse complement strand
CAGCATCAAGGGCTGGGCACCATGATCGCCGGGCGCGAGTTCGGCATCGAGGACATGAGCCTGTATTTCCCCTTGGAGCACCAGACCTGCATGACGGCCGGCGACCGTTTCCGCATGCGCCGCGTGCGCATCCGCGTCGATCACTACTGGACCATCGAGGGCAACAAGCGGCCCGAGGGCATCATCGCCCGCCTGGGCAACAACTTCGAGGTGAGCGACTGCGACATCGTGGCCAAAGGCGAGGGGCTCATCTCCGGTCAGTACGGCGTGATCGCCCGCAATCGCATCCTGGCCGGCAAGACCAATTGTCCGCTGGGCGGCGCGCGGGAGGTGATCGTCGAGGACAACCAGCTCGTCAGCATGCAGCCCACCGCGTACATGAACATCTCCGGCGTGGGCCGCAACCTGTACTTCGCCGGCAATACGCAGGAGGCCATTCAGGCCCATCAGGCCGATTACTCGTTCACCTTCGACGCCGGCTGCACGGCCTATTTCGGCAAGCTCGCCGTCGGCGACGGCAAGCGGCTCACGTTGGCGGCCGATCCCACCTATCCGAAGTGGGCGCCCGAGTCCGCCGAGCAGTGGAAGCGGGCCATCGTTTGCGTGCAGGAAGGCCGTGGCGCGGGCCAATGGCGCTACGTCGTCGCCCACAAGGGCCGGCACTGGGAAATCGAGACGCCGTTTGCCTGCACGCCCGACGCCTCGTCGGTCGTCACGATCGTTCCCATGCTCGGCCACGTGCTGGTGGTCAACAATCGTTTTGAAGACGCCAACTGGGTCGACGCCGCCTATGGGACCTCGATCGACGTCGTCTATGCGGGCAACCGCTTGTACCGCTGCGCGCAACTGCTGAATTACGGACTGACCTCGCCCGGCGACTACCAGCCGTCGTGGTACGTGCAGTTCCTCGACAACGAGATGCATGAGGGCTATACGGACGTGGACACCAGCGGCTCGGTCCGCGACACGAAGGACTTCACCGGCGCGATCACCCGTTGCACGATCCACCGCCGCCATCTGTTCGCCGAGGACAATTGCGGCGTGATCAGCATCTCTGGCCGGACGTGCGACGTGATCGTGGAAGGCTGCGTGTTGCGCAACCCGGCCAATGTGATCCGCGTGGACAACGACGCGCAGTGGGTCGTGCTGAGTCACAACCATTTCGAGGCGTCGCCCACGCCGCGCTACGAGGGCAACCGGCTGCATGAGGCCGTGGTGGTGCCTGCCGCGGACGTCGCGAAACGTCCGTAGGACGAGTATTCGGCGCCCGGAGATCGTGCAACTCTAAATCAAGTTGCACGATCTCCGGAGGAATCGCTGTAGGGAACGCCCACCGTGGCGTTCCGTCTTACCGGTAACGCCCGGAACGCCACGGAGGGCGTTCCCTACAGGGCTCGCTTGTGAACCTCCTGGAATCACGCAACTCTATTTAGTTAGTTTTCTTTGCGCCGTGAGGCCGGGCGGCGCCGGGGCCGTACCATTGCCCGAATTGCTCACGCAGGGCCGCCGCGGTTTTTTCCGCGGAAATATCGTGCTTGAGCGTGCGGTCGTAGGTCAACGCGCCGTTGCGTTCGTTTTCCACGTCCGTAAGCTGCGTGAGGACCAGTCCGCTGACGCCGCGGGTTTTCACCTCCGACAACAGACGCAAGGGCGACGTGGGCGAAAGGCCCCAGCCATATTCGCCGATCACCGACGCGCGATGCGTCTCCTGCTCGGGGCCATTCGACTTGCCGTAACAGTGGAAGTCCACGATGTCGCCCAGGCCGATGTCCCAGGGATTCATCCCTTGCCAACCGCCGCCGCTGGCGCCGCTGTCGTGGTTGATCAGTCGCGTGCGGTCCTCTTGCCGAGCGGCGTCCACCATGCGATGCAGCACGGCCTGGCTCGCCTTCGAGGGCGTCGTGCTGCCGTAGCGCTCCATCTCAAGCCCCCAACCCTCGTTGAACAATATCCACATGACGATCGAGGGATGATTGGCGTGCTGCGCGATCATCTGCCGCAGTTCCCGCTCGAATTGGCCCACCATGTCCGGAATCGTCCCCTTGGGATTCTTCTCCGCCAGGCAGCGCGAAGAGGGCATGTCCTGCCAGACCAGCAAGCCGAGCTTGTCGGCCCAATAATACCAGCGTTCCGGTTCCACCTTGATGTGCTTGCGGGCCATGTTGAAGCCGAGCTTCTTGGTCATCTCGATGTCGTAGCGCAAAGCCTCGTCGCTGGGGGCCGTGTATATGCCGTCCGGCCAGAAGCCCTGGTCCAGCACGCCGTTATGGAGGACGAACTGGTTGTTCAAGAGAATCCGCACCAGACCGTCGGCAGCGCGGCCAACCGATATTTTGCGCATGCCGAAATAGCCGGACACCGTGTCGAGGCTCTGCCCGTTGTGGCGGAGCGTCACCCGGATGTCGTAGAGGAACGGCGAATCCGGCCACCACAGCCGTGCATGAGGGATGGGGATCTTCACGAGTTGGCCCGGCGCTGCCACCGTTCGGGCGATTTCTCGGCCGGCGTCGCTCACGATCGCTTCGACGGTCTGATCGGCCGCCGCGCCGCTGGCCTTCACGGTCAATTTCAATTGGCCGGCGTCCACGTCGGGAATCATCTGCAACTTCTCGATGTGGCTCTCGGCGACCGGTTCCAGCCAGACCGTCTGCCAAATGCCGCTGGTCGGCGTATAGAAGATGCCTGAGGGGTGGCGTTCCTGCTTGCCGCTGGGCTGGCCCGCCAGGGTCGGATCCCATACGGAAACGATCAGTTCCTGGGGACCGGTCGGCCGCAGGGCATCGGTGATGTCGAAGGTGAAGCCGTCGTAGCCGCCGCGATGCGTGCCGAGCAGCTTGCCATTGACCTGTACGGTGGTTTCCCAATCCACGGCCCCAAAGTGCAGCAAGATGTGCTGCCCGGACCAGGCGGCGGGAAGTTGTACGCGGCGGCGATACCAGAGCCGGCTGTTCTCGTCGAGCCGCTTGTTCACTTGCGAGAGGACCGATTCGATCGGGAACGGCACCAGGATCTTCCCGCTGTAAGCGGCCGGCGCCGGCGCGTCCTTCGCCGTGATTGCATAGTCCCAGAGGCCGTTGAGGTTCAGCCACGACTGGCGGACCATCTGCGGCCGGGGGTATTCAGGCAGCACCGGTTTATCGGGGGAGATCAGCCGGCCCCAGCGGGTCATGGGCACTCCCGTGGCCGGCGGCCAGACGGCCGGCGCTGCCGCCGCCGCATGGCAAGCAAACGGCGTCAGAGCAAGGATCCCGACCATCAGCAGGCGGGTTCGACGGGAGCATGGCCGGCAGGAGAGACGTTGCGTCATGGGGTGCCTTTCGGGTAGGTGGGATCGTGCGGGGAAGCCAGGATGGCTCTACTAGTAACCGTTCACGGGGCGGGGAAGAGGGGGACAGTCCCCGCCCGCTCCGTGAACGGTCACCTCTACTATTGTAAGATATTTCGACGGGCTCGAACACTGCCTGGGCTGCGTGCGACAGGAGTCCGACGCAAAGGGGTCAGGTCCATGTTTTCGGACAAGGCTTTCCTCGAAAAACGAAGCGTTTGAGCCGAAAAATGGACCGGACCCCGACTTTGCAGTTCTCCTGGCTGCGTGCGACAGGACTTCTCGGTACGTACAAAAAAAAGGGCGGGTCCGTCGCTTTGGACCCGCCCCCAAGGGAGCCGCAGTGGGCAACTGCAGCGGAAGGTCGTTCCCTGGTAGCTCGATGCTTTAACCCGGATAATTCATGGGCCGGGGATGAGGGTGCGGTGTGTATTTTTGGTAGCCGTTCACGGGTTGCCGGGAACGGCCGCAGGGGAGAGGGAGAGATAACGG
>CAYYBU010000446.1:0-3825 GCA_964469945.1 uncultured Planctomycetaceae bacterium | reverse complement strand
CCCAAGTAGTCTCATTATACCAGCCACCCTAGGGTCATTCACCCGATCTTCCGCATGATTTCTGCCGCCAAGGCCATGTCCCGCTCGGCGTAGACCTGGGTCGTGTCGGCCTTGGCGTGGCCGAGGACAACCTGCGCGGCTTCGAGACCGTAGTTGTGCCGGATTTCAGTGGCCGCAGCATGGCGGAGTTGATTCGGACTCCAACAGTTGGTGTTCCTCCACGCCGCCGCCAATTCCAGCAACCGCTTTTGCTCGTCTTCGGGCAACTTCTTGGAAACGTAGCGCAACGCCTTCGGCATGCCGAAAGCCGCCTCGCACCCCCGATTGATAGCCCTGTTGTAGGCGTCCTTAGCGTAGCGGGCATTCGGCTGACGTTTGGGGTGGGACTTGCGATTAGAGCCTGGCGTATTGCCACAGGGTAGCGGCGTCTTGCGGGCCGCATGAGGTGCTTCCTGCGATTGCTTCTTGGATTCTGCGGGCGAGAAACAGTAGGCGTCGGCCGCCCGTAGCAAGTAGGGCCGCAGCACTTCCTGGGCTTTCGGCCCCACGAAGATGACCCGCTTTATGCCGTGGTGCTGCGTCTTGTGGCTTGCCGGCCGGTACTGCCAGACCACCTGGGAGCGATCCACGTCCATGGGGCGTAACTGGCGCACTTCACCTGGCCGGCAGCCGGTGAGTCGTTGGAATCGCACCATGTCAGCGACGACCCCCGAGAGGTGGGGCAACGTCTCGCTGACCACCTGGTCGGACACGGGATCAACCGGCACCGTTTCCGGCGCCGACGTCCGCCCCGCCTCCAGACCGGCGACGGTACTCAGAGCATCGACGAGCGTGGCGGGGGCCAACTCTTCGGAGACCGCCCAACGGAATACTCGCTTGATGCGATTCATTCGGGCGTTGATCCCCTGGCGGGTCAGTCCGTCGTCGATCATCTTCTGCCGCACGGCCTTCAGGGCCAGCGGCCCGAAGTCCCTGATGGGCGTGCGGCCGTACAGCCTCACGACCGGCGCGATGGCATATTCGACTTTTTCCCACTCGCCAGTGGACTGCCCGTTCTTGCGATAGTACGACTCGGCGAACCGTTTGTAGCGGGCCAGGACTTCGACAACAGTCAGGTCGGAGGCCATGCGCCCCTTGGCCGGCAGTTGACGGCCGGCAGCCAGGTATTCGGCGATGATGCGGTCGTACTCGACGCGGCTCGCCTTGGAGTTCCACGGGCCCAGATAGAAGTCTTGGCCCTGGATAGTCATGATCGCCCTGCCCGAAGCCTTGTGCTTCCGGTATTTGGGCAGTGCTTCCTTCAGAATAGGCAGTTGCGGCCCTCCAGAATGATGGAAAAAACTCAAAACGGTATGTACCGTTTTGGCTTCGGCCATCCGGGCCGCACTGCCGACCACCGGCAGGTAGCGAAGTCGTGATTTGGAAAGGACTTGCGTCCAGTGGAGCGTAGGGGGGTCGAACCCCTGACCTCAGGCTTGCAAAGCCTGCGCTCTCCCAATTGAGCTAACGCCCCGGCGACAAAAAAGAATAGCAGACGTCCGCCCCGCCGACAAGTGCCCACAACCGCGGCAAGCCCTAGCGGGTCGTAGCGGCGTCGGTTAGCGGCTGGCCGACGGCCTGTTCCAATACGGCCCACCGCCGCTGATAGTCGGCCAAGGCCTCGATGTGCTTCTCCCGTTGGCTGTGGAACTGACGCTGGGCATCGATCAGCCGGAGGAAATCGACCTTGCCCGCCGTGTAATTGGCCTGGGCCGAAAGCAGGCTGCGTTCCGTGGCAGGCAAAATCCGCTCTTGATAGAGACGAATCACTTGCCGCTGTTGCACCAGATGATCGAAGGCCGACTGCACCTCGAACCGCGCCTGGTCGAGACGGTCCTGATACTCGGCCCGCCGTTGCTCGACGCGCGCGGACACTTCGCGGACCGCCGCCTCGCGACGCTGCCGCTGCAAGGGAATGTTCAGATTCATGCCGACTTGCGAACGAATGTCGACCGGCATGAAGGCATCGTAGCGGGCCACCACTTCCACGTCGGGATAGTAGTCCTTGCAGGCCAACTCCAGATTGGCCTCTTCCATGCGAATACGCGCCAATTGCGCCACCACGTCGGGCCGGCGTTGCGAGGCCGTTTGCTCGAGCGATTCGGCACTGGGAAGCCCTTCCTCGACGGCCATCTGCGACGGCGGCGGCAAGGGATAATCGACCGCCCGATGCAATAACGTGTTGATGCGAGCAACCGCCACGCGGCGATCGCGGGCGAGTTCGCTTCGGCGGTTTTCCAGTTCGGCCAACTCCACGTCGGCCTGTAGGACGTCCTGCTCGCTGGCCTGATTGGCTTCGTATCTGCTCTTGGCGACCTGGCGAAACTGTTTCAACAGCGAGTTGGTCGCGTCATTGACCTCCGCCTGCCGCACCGCCATGAAATAGTCGGCCAGGGCCACTTTCGCCGCTGCCGCCAGTCGCAGGCGGGCCTCGCCCACGTCGCTATGGGCGGCATCGGCTTCCGCGTTGGCGACATCGCCGCGCAACGCGCGTTTGCCCGCCCAAGGGATTTTTTGCGAGGCCTCGACCATCCAGCCGCCATTTTGCTCGCGGCCGGCGCCGTCGGGGCACACCGTGAAACCGAACATCGGGTCGTCGAGCGAGATCACCTGCGGATAACGCTCGGCAGCCGCCCGCCATGCCGCCCAAACCGCGGCGATCGACGGGTTTCGCAACTCGACCTCGGCCACCAGCCGCGCGGCGGAAGGTTCCGCCTGACCGGCAAAGGGATCGCCAGCATCGATCGGACGATTTTCGGGTGGGGGCAGCTCGTTGTACGCGACCTGCGCGATGGCGAACTGCGGAGGCGGGTGACCCAGCTCTGCCGGCGCGCCGAGCGATTCAGACATCCCGGTTGCCGCCGGCGCTTGCGGCCGGTAGTAGGTGATTGGATTGTCATTGAGCCCGTTGACGATCGGGGGCGATCGATTCTCCAACGAATTGCCCGAGGTGGCAATGGTAGCCATGGAAATCGGTACGCCGCGATCGTTCTGCGATGCACAACCGACCAGGCTGCCCAGCAGCAAACCTATCGCGGCCCACCGGGCCTTATGCGTCGTCTTGATCGGGTCGTTCATACTGGCCCTGTTCCTATCCACCCCGCCCGGTGTCGTTCGCCCTCCTTTTCGATCGGTTCGGATCAACCGGCATATCCAGGATTCGACCTAGATCCCCTAGATACGGATCTTTCGATACACCACGCCTAGACTGCCTACTCTATCGAGATCATCCGCCGGCGGTTCTGAAAGGCCCCCTATTGCCCAGGGGGCCGCGTGTGCTACGATATTCGTCCTGCCGGCAAAGTAAGGAGCAAGCGCGTCGATGTCCACGCCCACCAATCCCCTGGCCAACGACCACTTCGCCGCCGCCAATGGCATTGAACTGTTGGAGGCCCGGACCGGTTACGCCAGAACCCGCCTGACGGCAACGGCCGAGCATCTGAACAGCGTGGGCACGGTTCACGGCGGGGCACTGTTCACCTTGGCTGCCACGGCCTTTTTCGCCGCCTGCAATTTCGGCCGGCAGACGACCGTGGGGATCCACATGGATCTGGCTTGCACGGCCCCGGGCCGCTGCGGCATCCTGACCGCGGAAGCCCAAGAGGTCTCGCGCAGCCGGCGCATCGCCACCTGTGTGGTCCGCATCACCGATGAGCGCGACGTGATGATCGCCTCGTTCCAGGCGAGCGCCTACATCAAGGGCAGCGCAGCCGTGGCTTAAGGGAGCCGGCAGGAAGAAAACTACCCGCCGCTGTAGGGAACGCCCTCGGTGGCGTTCCGTGCGTC
>CAYYBU010000445.1:0-3827 GCA_964469945.1 uncultured Planctomycetaceae bacterium | reverse complement strand
CAGGGGGAAGTACATCGGATAGTAATGATAACGCAAGTAAAACACGCGCGGGAAGCCGGTACCGGTGAACTGGGGCTCGTTCCACGTGCCGTCTTGGCTCTGGGTGCGGATCAGGTAGCGGATGCCGCGGATCGTGGCCGGATGCTCTTCCAAGCCGGCGGCCAGCAGTCCCAGCAGGGCCCAGGCGGTTTGCGACGCGGTGGGCTCGCCCTGGCCGCGCAGCTCGGGGAACTCGTAGGAATCGGGCGACTCGCCCCAGCCGCCGTCGTGCTGCTGATGGGCCAATAGCCAGTTGACCCCCGCCACCACGGCCGCATCGGCGGGCGCGATGCCGACTTCCAACAGCCCGGTCAGCGACTGCCAGGTGCCGTAGATATAGTTGACGCCCCAGCGTCCGAACCAACTGCCGTCGGCCTGCTGCGCCTGGCGGACGTGGGCCACGGCCCGATCGACGACCGGGTCGCCCACGCGGCGGCCCAAGCGGCCCAGCGCTTCCAGCACGCGGCCGGTCAGGTCGGGCGTGCTGGGGTCGATCATGGCATTGTGATCGGCAAAGGGAACGTGGCAGAGGAACTCGCGGTTGTTGTTGCGATCGAAGGCGCCCCAGCCGCCGTCGTCGTTCTGCATGGCCAGCATCCAGCGGAGCCCCCGCTCGACGGCCGCCAGTGCGTCGTCCATGGCGGCAATTTCGCCGGGGGCCGCCGTCGTCGCCGAGCCCGAAGCATCCGAGAGCAGGTCCAGCTCGGGCGGCAGCGCCGGCGACGGTTCCCCGGGAGAGTCGAATTGTCGTTGCAGGGCCATCAGCACCATGGCCGTGTCGTCGGAATCGGGATAGAACTCGTTGGCATATTCGAAGGCCCAGCCGCCCGGCTCGGCGGCGACGGTTTCCGACCAATCGCCGCGGCGGCGGGTCTGTTTTTCCAGCAGCCAGCGCACGGCGCGGAGCATGGCCGGTTTTTCAGGGCCGACGCCGCTGTCGCGCAAGGCGCGCAGGGCAATGGCCGTGTCCCACACTGGCGACTTGCAGGGCTGCAGCCGCGCGGTACCGGCCGCTTCGTTGTCGATGACCAGATCGGCCAGTTGTTTGCAGCATTCTTGCAGCGGCCGGCTGTCGTCGGCGTAGCCAAGGCACCGGAGCGCCAGCACGCTCCAGACGATGGGCGGATAGATGGCGCCCAGGCCGTCGCTCTGCTCGAAGCGCTCGAGCATCCACTGTTCCGCCGCGGCCAGCGCCCGCCGCCGCCAGGGCAGCAGCCGCAACCGCTCGGCCCACTTCAATAAGCCTTCCACACTGCGGAAGAAGCGGTCCCAACTCAGCGGGCCCGTGCCGCCGGTGAGTCCAGGGCACCGCAGCGGCGGCCAATCGTGCGGCTCACGCACGAAAAGCTCGCGGATGCCGCGGGCCGGCTCCACGTGACGCACCGGCTGCAAGGCGGAAATGATCGACAACGGCACGATGATCGTCCGCGACCAGGAGCTGACGGTGTAGAGGTTGATGGGCAACCATTTGGGCAGCAGGACCAGTTCGGGCGGCACCGCGGGGCACTGGCCGTAGGAAATCTGGCCCAGAATCGCCAGGTAGAAGCGCGTGAAGCTGTTGACCGCATCGGCGCCGCCATGGGCGAGGATTGCCTTGCGGGCCCGCTGCATGTACTCGGCACTGGGCTCGTGGCCGGTCAGTTTCAGAGCGAAATAGGCCTTCACGCTGCCACTGATCTCGATCGTGCCGCCGGGATACATGGCCCAGCCGCCTTCGGGGAGCTGTTTTTCCACCAGGTAGGCGGCGGCCCGCTGGGCCAGCGGGCTGGTCTCCTGGCCGAGAAAGGCCCAGAGCAGGATCGTTTCACTCTCCAGAATAGTGTCGCCTTCGAGTTCGGCACACCAACAGCCATCGGCCTGTTGCTGCTGGAGCAGCCATTGCCGGGTGCGCAGGATGGCGCGTCGCGTGGACCCGCCCAGGCTGCGGATGGCATACAGATCCCGGCTGTCCGGCTGCGGCGGCGGCTCGTACCCCACCGTGGGCGCGGCCGACAAGTTCTGGTTCATACTCATTCGGTGTGCCTCCCTTGCAACCTCAGAGGACGCCTGACGCAACTCCCCTCGCCCGCTCGCGGGAGAGGGGCAGGGGGTGAGGGCGGTCTGGCTGTGTCAGGCATCCTGATCCCCTCCGGGCACACTAACTTATGCTATCGGGCCGCCTTCGAGCAAGATCAGTCACGCGGAAAACATGGGGATGGTTCGTTAAAGTTTGCCGCAACCGCCTGGTTTCGCGGAATCGGGGTGCCCCAGGCAAATTCTATGGTTCTTCCGCTGTTGGGTGTAATGGTTGGCTTTTGTCGGGCAGCGACGAAAAAATGGCCAGATTCCTATTTCGGCAGCGCGATCGTGAAGCGGGCGCCGTGGCCGGGCGGACTTTCCAGGTGGATGCGGCCGCCGTGGTTGGTTATGATCCGCCAACACTTCGACAGCCCGAGCCCGAGGCCGCGGCCGGCTTGGCGGGCGGAATAGAAGGGGTCGAAAACGTGCGGCTGCTCTGCGGGTGAGATGCCGGGGCCATCGTCGGCCACGCAAATCTCGACACCACGGGGACCATGTTGTAGTGCGATGGTGATGTGCCCTTGCGTGCCAAGGGCCTCGATGGCGTTCTGGCAGAGCGCCCGCAGGGCCACCAGCAGTTGCGTCGGGTCGGCCACGATCTCGATCGGTCCCGGATCGCCCAGGCGGCAGAGGGAAATGCCTTGCTGGGCCGCCGCCGGGCCCAACTCGACCACGAGGCGGTCGACCAACTCGACCAGGGCGACGGGCTGCAACTCGGGCTGCGGCGGGCGGGCGAAAAGCCGCAGGTCGGCGATCATTTCATACACCCGCATCGCCTGCGAATTAATCAGCGCCAAAGCCCGCCGCCGCTCGGGATCCGTTTCTTCATGCAGAAACAATTGCGCCCGGCCGGCAATGACCGTCAAGGGGTTGTTGATCTCGTGGCCGGCGCCGGCGGCGAATTCGGCCAGGGCGGTCAACTTCTCCTCCTGGAGCGTTTCGGCGAAGCGGGTTTCTAATGCCGCCAACCGTGCCCGCTGGGCAGCCAATGGCGGCAGCCAATCGGCCGGCCCGGGAATTTCCCTCATCCAGCGGTTGGCCACCTTGTCGCCGTGGAGGCGACAGGCGTCGTCGTTCGGGAAGGGGACAGTCCCATTTTCTGCGTCTCCGCCGGAGACGACGGACGAAACTCGGGACAGTCCCCCACCTTGCGCGGCCTGTGGTGGCAAAGCGGGCAGGGTGAAGGCCACGGATGGACGCCACGGCTCGGCGCAGCGGAGAAAGGCCGATAGGACGGCCATGTCCCGCGCGGAGGGGTCGTCCGGGCCGGCCGCAGTGGCGGCCTGCCCGGCCGCGGCGACTGCGGCAGCCACCCGCTGACCCCAGACTTCGCAGGAGTCGAGCTTGTCGGCCGGCGGGTACTCGGCTGCTGGCCATTGCAGGACCTCGACGGCACGAGTGGCGAGCCACGCGGCTAACTCGGCGATGCTGCGACATGGGGGTTGGTCGGCTTGGCCCGCCCGGCAGGCGACCCAAACGAGCAACGGCGGATCGTCGCCGAGCCACTGCGTGAGCCGGCGGCGCTGCTCCGCGCCATCGCCGCTGACCAACAACTCGGCCAGCCCCGCAGCCGACGCGTCCGCCATGGGCAGAACCCAGGGGTGCAGGCCGGCGACGAGGGGAGGCAGGCAGCGCATGAAACGACTGCGTGTCTGTTGACGTTACACGCTGTGAATGGCTTCGATGTCCAAGTGGTGGCACATCCGCTCGACGAGCTTTTCGACCTCGAA
>CAYYBU010000444.1:0-3831 GCA_964469945.1 uncultured Planctomycetaceae bacterium | reverse complement strand
AGGTCCTCATGATAGAAAATAGAATCCGACCGTGGCAACCGTTCACAGGGGACAGGTCCATGTTTTCGGCCGAGCGTCCGTCGACAAAAGGCATCTTCCCGCCGCACAATCGACCATTCTCCGGATGGCCCGTGCGCAAACGTCGCGCCGCGCCGCCTGCGCTGGTCCGCTTTGTGACGGTCCTTCTGGCCGGCCTGTGCTGCATTCTGCACGGCCAGGCTCGGGCTGCCTCGCGCTGGGCCACCGGTGCGACGCTGCAAAGACAGCTCGGTTGCCCGGTCGACATTGTTTGGGCGGAGAACCCCCTGCGGCAGGCACTCCGCCGGTTGTCGGAAAGCCAGGGCGTGGCCGTGCTCCTCGATCGCCGCGTCGATCCCGATCAAAAGCTGACCATGCAGTTGGCCGACGTCCCGCTTCGCACGGCCTTGCAAACCATCGCCCGCGACCGGGGACTGGGCGTCGCGCAGTTAGGCGGGGTGGTCTATTTCGGGCCGCCATCGGTTGCCGCGCGACTGCGCACGCTCGCCGCCTTGCGCGAAGAGGAGGGGCGGCGTTTGCCGGCGGCCGCGGCGGAGAAGTTCCAGCATCTGCGCCCTATGGCGTGGGACGATCTGGCCACGCCGCGCGACCTGTTCGCCGGACTGGCGGCGCAAAACGGCCTGGCGTTGGCCGGCTTGGAGCAGGTGCCGCACGATCTCTGGGCGGCCGCCGATCTGCCGGCCTTGTCGTTGCTGGATCGGCTCACGCTGATTGCCATTCAGTTCGACCTGACGCTGGAGCTGTCCGCCGATGGTCGGCGCGTGCGGCTGGTGCCCGTGCCCGAGCGCGTGGCGGTGGTGCGAAACTACCCGGGCGGCGCCGATGCGGAAGCGACCGCGCGGCGATTCGCCGCCCTGGCGCCGGGGGCGGAAATCAAAGTCGTGGCCGATCGGGTTTATGTTCGCGGCCTTGTGGAAGACCAGGAGCGGATTAGCCAGCCGCGCGTGGCCAACAGCCCGGCGAAGCAGCCGCCGGCGCAGGAAGGATTCGCCCTGAAACAATTCACGCTCACGGTGGCCAAGCAGCCGGTCGGACCGCTGCTCCAGCAGCTTGCCCGGCAACTGAAGCTGAAATTGGCCATCGACCAGCAGGTTCTCGATCGGGCCGGCATTTCGCTCGACCAGCGGATATCCTTCAGCGTGAAAGGCGTCACGGTCGACGAGTTGCTGCAGGCCGCCGCCAAACCGGCGGGATTGAAGGTCCGCCGCCACGGCAATACGGTCGAGGTCGTGCCGGCCCCGTGAGGCCCGCTCGCGACAGGCTGTCGTAGCCGAAATCCCAATCTTCCAAGTGTCCTTTTTTTTCTGTTCGCGGATTTGCCTCGGCGTTCTCGATGGGGTGAAACCGCGGAAAAAAAGGAACCTCCGCCACTCGCCGCGCCCGCCCACTCTGGCTGGGCAGGCTTCACGCCTACTACTATCCCCGATACGTGCGGTTCCGATTGACTTCGCCTTGCGTCAGCACAAGGATGACCCGGGCGAGAATTCGTCCACACCTACCCCGTTTCACACTGTTTGCTGAGGAGGCACATTATGAGGTCGCGTATGCATCAACCCAGTCACACCAAGTTGCGGTTCGAGCCGCTGGAATCGCGTCAAATGCTCACCGGCACCGTGGCGGTTGCCCTTAGCGGCGGCACCGTCACCCTCACGGGAAGTGGCGCCGGCAACGGCGTGAACGTAAACGACAACGGCACCGCGCTTTCGGTGACGGGCCTCAACTACGACGGCGGCGCGACCGCCGTGACGGGAACGACGACTCCCATTGCCAACACGTCCATCACCAAAGGGATCAAGATCAATCTCAACGGCGGCGCCACCTACCTGCAAATCGGCACCACGACGGCCCTTTCACCCCTGCCGGGCAACCTGACGGTCGATTTGGGCAAGGGGAATAATGTCTTCTATAGTTTCAACAGCTCGGTGGCCGGCAATGCCTGCATTGTCACCGGTTACGGAAACGACCTGGCCACGCTGCTCGGCCTGAAAGTGGGCGGCACATTGGCCGTCGATACCGGGGCGGGCAACGATTACGTGGTCGCCAGCCTGAACGGCACCCACGTCACCACCGCCATCGACGCGTATATCGCCCAGGAATCGCTCATCGGCGATACGGCCCTGGGAACCTACTTCGGCGCCAATGGCGGCGTGGGGACCATCGTGGCGGCCACGGTCGCGGCGAACGCGACCGGTTCGTCGAGTCTGGCGGCCAAGGATGCGGCCTTTGCCACGGGTCTCGGCAACGACAACGCGACCATCGAGAATGCCACGGTCAAGGGCCTGCTCGCCGTCGACCTGGGGCCGGGCAGTGACACGCTGAATTTCGGCGCCAACACGGCAGTCAAAAAAGCAATCCTCGTCGGCGGCCTGATCGGCACGCACACGCTGAACACCCCCGGAACCATCGTCGCCCACAACGTGCTGTTCGGCAATCCGACGGTGCTGGGATTCCAAAAGTTCGGCGACTTCGTCTAAGCGGCGTTCGTGGGAGATTGCCCCATAAGCTTTTGGAGCCTTCCCCCGATTTTTTTGCAGCGACGGAAGCTCTATAGTGAGGTGATGCTGCCGGGACACCGGCGGCAGCATACAACGACCCGCGCGGAAATACTTCAGGGAAGTTTGCCAGGAAAGAGGGCGCCACGATGAAAACGCGATTGATCAGCCTCGATGGTCACCTGCCGCAGTGCGATGGCTATCTCAACAACCTGCCGATGGTGATCGGCCATGACGTCAATGCGGAGTTGCCTCTGGACGACGCGTCGATCGCCGACCGCCACTGCCGCATCGGCGTCAAGGAGGGCCATCTGGTCGTACAGGATCTGGGATCCGTCCACGGAACTTTCGTCAATGGTTGCCGGATTAGCGAGGCGGAGTTGGCCGGCGGTGATGAGTTGTCGATCGGCATGTTGACCTTTCTGGTCGAATGCCGCGACGAGCCGCAAGAATCGGTCGGGGGCCATTTTCTCGCCGTGCCGCAGCCCGCGGCCACGCTGCTGAGCGTGTGACGCGGATCCTTATTGACAGCGTGTCGAGGTGACAACTTGTTGTCACCTCGGCGCGTGGCGCGGCCCGGCTTCGCACCTTCGCTACAAGCCACACATCCACAACCGGGCGGGAAGCAAGACGAGCGGAAGCAGCCAAATATTTTTTATTCGTCTTGAAATCCGTCCATCTCTTTCGTAATACTCCGGTTCCAGGGACGCCCGACCGCGCCGCAGACGCGCGATTGCGTCACCGACGCGCGATCGCGTCACGCCACCTGGTACACCGGAGAACCTCGATGATCCCCTTGTGGAAAGTCCAAGCCATTGAAACCCTCTTGGCCGAAGATCGGTTCAGCCAGCGGGAGATCGCCCGCCGCCTGGACGTCACTATTGGGTTTTTCTCCGCCTGCCGCGGCGCGACGGTGTGGCGTCGATTTTCCGATACCGGTAGATGCCGGCGACCGCATCGCTGAGCTTCCCGGAGGTCTCGCGGAAGAATTTTTGTAAGCGGGCCAGTGCGGCTTCCGGAAGCACGTCGTTCAGCAGCAGGTCCGCGCGATTTGCGCCGCCTCGTCGGCCTCTTCCCAACGTCGACAAAGTGCGGCGAAATCGGCCGATAGTTCGGCCAAGGGAGCGACAAAACGCTTCCTGACCTCGGCCGCGGTTCGGTAATGTCCCACGATGGATTCTCCTGACGTCCAGTGATGTCCATGCGTTCATCATCCCATTGAGGTAGTCTATCATATTCTCCAGCGGCCGCACGTCCAGCCCCCCGCGAATTTGGAGCTGTACGGTTTTCTGTGTCAACC
>CAYYBU010000443.1:0-3837 GCA_964469945.1 uncultured Planctomycetaceae bacterium | reverse complement strand
TCCATAAAATTGCTCAACTTATTCTGGCGCGAGCCCTTAATATTGGGCCAAGCGGGGGGTTGTCTCGGACACACTGCCAGTAATAATTGGGCGCGGCTTCGGTAACGGCATCGTGCCCGAAAGTCCCTGGGTTTCAAGGACGCTGCCGATCATGGCCATTCGCGTCTGTTGTCCCAATGGACACCTGTTGAACGTGAAGGACGAATTTGCGGGCAAGTCGGGCCTCTGCCCACACTGCCATGTGCGGGTGGAGGTACCGCTTCCCTCGCAGATTTCCGAAGACGATATACTCGACATCCTGGGACCGGCCAAGAAGGTTCCGCCCCATCCTGCGCCGCAGGAACCGGAGGAGGAGAGCGTGCATCAAGATTCACAGCACACGGCGGCGGACGCGGAATCCGGCATCGGGTTGCTGGGTTCTTCGATCTTGCGACGACAAAAACGCTGTCCCCAGTGTGCCGGGGCGGTTTCGTTTGCCTTCACGATTTGTCCGCGCTGCGGCACGCCGCTGACGGATGCCTCGATCCTGCCTCCAACATCCAAGGCGCCGTGAACCTTGCCCGCGGATGGCACGCGCGTTAGAGTAGTTTCCGTGGCGGAAAAACACCGTAGACTCCCCCAAACGAGGAATCATGTATGGACGGATACCTGGTGACGACGGTTTGGTGGCCCAATGGCTGGGAACCGAATACCCCGTTGGACGTTCCCAAGTGTCTCTGGCAGGCGCAAGATCAGGTCGCCAACGATCCCCTGCCCCGCCAAAAGGCGGTGGCGACCGTGCGGGGACTGAATCAGCAGAACATCGACCATCCGGGCACGATCTGGTATGTGCTCGCGACCGTGAAAGACGAGCCGGCGTCGGCCAGCGACGTTCCGGCCACGGGCGTCCGAACCGACAGCGGCGCCGCGATGATCGACACGCGGCGTCTGGAAGTGGTGCAGTTGGAAGGGGAAAGCGGCCGGGGCGATTGTTCGCATTGTCCCGCACACCATTTCCCCTGCGCCACGGAATCGTAAGAAGTTCACCAGATCAAGGCGGCCACGACCAGGGCCACCATCACGGCGCCCAGCAGCATTTTACCCAGAGTGCCCAGCAGCCGGCCCCAGAACGCCCGCTGGCCAACCCGCCAACTGGCGTCCAGGTTGCGTCCGGCCCAAACTTCGCCCAGGATGGCCCCGCCCATCGCTCCCAGTCCGGCCAGCAGCAGCGAGGCGGCGATAGAGCCCACCACGGGGACCGGCGTGCCGACAAAGAGCCCCAGCACGGCCCCGAGCAGCGAGCCGAGCAGCGCCAGCGCGGCGCCGCGGCGGCTGCCGCCAGCCCGGGCTGTCCCCGCCGCAGCGGCCAGCAGTTCCACGATTTCACCCAAAACGGCCAGCACCAACAGCGTCACGACCACCTTCCAACCCAGGCTGGCGCGCGACTGCGCGGGCACCGAATACGCATAAACCGCCGTGACAACCACCATCAGCCAGTTGCCGGGCAGGCCCAGCAGGGTCAGCCCCCAGCTTGTCAGGAGGATGACGATCAACAGCAGCGCGAAGAATAAGGCCAACATGCCACCATTTTACCCGAAGATCGGCTGGTATGTTGGGGTCGGAGGGGATAAACTACGGCAATCCAGCAACCGCCGAAAGGAGCCATCATGCCCGACCCGTCCGCCCCGGCTGCCGACCTGATGCCGGTGAAGTCCCCGGTCCGTATCAAGAGACCCGGCGATGAAATTCCCAGCCGCGTGATTCTGGTGTCGTATCCCAAGATCGTCTTTCTGTATCCGATCTTTTTGGCGTCGATCGTCGCGGCCTGCTGTCACGCTTTCTTTCCGGCGACGCTCGATCCCGCCTATGGGCCCGCCGCCGTGGTATCGACCATCTTTTTGATTCTTTTGGCGGGCAACATGATGATCCTGGCCTTTGATTTTCCCCGCACCACGTCGCTGACGCTGTTTTTCTTCGTCGTCGCGCTGGTGCTGGGCTTCGTGCTGCTGTTTACCTTCAGGCCCGGGCTGTTGCCGGCGATCACCCGGGCGCTGGCGGCTTTTCGTCCCCTGGCCAATTCGCATTTTTATTGGGCCTTTGCCGGCATACTGGGCACGATCTTGTTGGCCGTCTTGGTCGCGGTGCGTTTCGACTATTGGGAAGTCCGGCCCAACGAGTTGCTGCACCACCACGGCTTCCTGAGCAACCTGGAACGCCTGGCGGCGCCGAATTTGCGCATCGACAAAGAGATCAACTGTATTTTCGAGTATCTGCTCTTGCGGTCGGGACGGCTCATTCTGCAAGCCAGCAACGAACGGCGCGCGATCGTTTTGGACAACGTGCCCTTCATCACGAAAAAAGAAGACGACATTACTCGCATGTTAGGGGCGCTGCAGGTCCAAGTCCGCACCGATGGGCCCTGATCGGCAGGCATGGAAATTTAGGAGACGGGCGACCCCTTCTATGGGTCCCCGTGGATCGGTTAGAATGCAATTTCAGGATAGTTATTTTCATGTCAAAGGCGGGCCTATGAGTTATTATTCCCACGACGAGCGACCGATCGAGATCCTTCTGGTCGAAGACAATCCTGGCGACGTCGACTTGACCCGGGAAGCCCTGGAAAGTGCCCGCATATGCAACCACCTCCACGTGGCCGATGACGGCGCCAAGGCCGTCGACTTCCTCTTCCGGCGGGGCGAGTATGCCAACGTTCCGCGGCCGGATATTATTCTGCTCGACTTGAATTTGCCCAAGAAGGATGGCAAGCAGGTGCTCAAGGAGATCAAGGCCGATCCCTGCCTGACGAACATCCCCGTCGTGGTGCTGACGACATCCGCGGCCGATGAGGACGTTCTCGGCGCCTACCAACTGCACGCCAACTGTTACATCACCAAGCCGGTTGATTTTCAGCAGTTCCTGCACGTGGTCAGGTCGATCGAGGAATTCTGGTTGACCATCGTGAAATTGCCGACCAAGAGTGCCTCCTAAGGCCCGCGGGTCGCAAGGATCCCAGGAGATCGATTTCATGAGCCAGAGCAGTCTCCGGATTCTCTTGGTGGAAGACAATCCGGGCGATGCCGAGTTGTTGCGTGCGTCGTTGTCGTCGGTCGACGGGCGCATCGAGATTTTGCACGTCGAACGCATGGCGCAAGCAACTCCCTGCCTGCAGCAAGACACGGCCGTCGACGTCGTCCTGCTCGACTTGGCGCTGCCGGACAGCATGGGACTGGCGACTCTGGATCGCGCCTGCTGCGCGGCGCCGCACCTTCCCGTCATCGTTCTGACCAGCCTGGAAGACGAGGCCATCGGCATGGAGGCCGTCCGCAAGGGCGCGCAGGACTACCTGGTGAAGGGACAATTGAGCCCCTCGACGCTCCTGCGACTGATCCACCATGCGATGGAGCGCCACCGACTGCACCAGTCGTTGGCAAGACTCAAGGAGGCCGCCGAAGCCGCCAACGAGGCCAAGAGCCAGTTCCTGGCCAATGTCAGCCACGAGTTGCGCACGCCCATGAATGCCATCCTGGGAATGACCGAACTGGCCCTGGGCGAGGAACTGTCCCCGGCGGTGCGCGATTACCTCACCACGGCCAAAGAGTCGGCCGACGTGCTGCTGGAGCTGCTCAACGAGATCCTCGATCTGTCGCGGATGGAGGCGGGCAAGTTCCAATTGGAGCCGGTTCCCTTCAGCCCGCAACGCGTCGTCGAGCAGACGCTGAAGGCAGTGAGTGTGCGGGCCGCCGAAAAAGGGCTGAAACTGCGCGGCGACTTGCCCGCGGACCTCCCGGACTCATTGTTCGGCGATGCCCTGCGGCTGCGGCAAATGTTGGTGAATCTCGTGGGCAACGCCATCAAGTT
>CAYYBU010000442.1:0-3843 GCA_964469945.1 uncultured Planctomycetaceae bacterium | reverse complement strand
TGACATCCAGTGCCTGCTGCCGGTCGAGGAGTCGTCGCTTTTCTTTTCCGTTTGCGCGGCGGCCTCGGAAGCTGCCGTGTCGGCCTGTTGAGCAGCCGCGGCCGGCGAAGTGGCCGGCATGGGCGCAACGGCGACCGTCGCTTTCGGCGCCGCCGGGTCAGCCGGTTGGATGGGGGTCACCGCCATGTTGTTCACGACCCCGGTGACGCCCGCCACCTCGAACGCCAGTTTCATGGCCACTCGGGCCTGTTCCGCATCGCTCACCTGGCCTTGCAGCGAAGCGGTGCCATCCGAGAACTTGACGGCGATCTTGTAATGGCTCAGCCGACCGCTCTGCCGCAGATGGGTGGCAATGGCGTCAGCGATCTCTTGATTTCCGGCCAGGGCCGACAACGGCACTAGCATGGCCGCCGCGGCCACTAGATTCGTCAACATACGTCGCATGCTTTCCCTCCTTCGAATCGTGCTCTGGTGGATCAACACGGCAGAACGACCGGATGCCGGAAGGAGGGCCCGCCACACCCGAAAATAGCCGGGTGTTCGGGATCCGCGGGATTGCCCCCCTTGGCAACGGCCGTGTCCGATAATTGCCTGAGTATAGGTTTCGGTTAACGGTCGTGCGGAAAGGAAGCTTTTTTCCGATTTTGCGGATCTTTCCGATCGTAACGAAAGGCCGGATAGGACGGCTAGCGATCTAAAATAATACGCAGAAACGGTTTATGCCTTAACATCCGGCTTTCAGCGGTCAGCAGTCAGCCTGCGGGTCTTGGATCTATTGAGGCTCACCCGCTGGAAGCGCACCCGACACGATGGAAAGCCATAGCGACGGTTCCATTCCTCTCGGTCAGAAATTGCTAACTTGCTACCGCGCAGCAACTTGCGCAAACAAGGAGGCGGGACCCCACGTGCCGACGGGGCTAATAGCTTTCCCAAACGCTGCCCCGCCCGGCACGATTAAAGTCGCAAGTGACGGTCAAAACCATCAGCGACAACGTGCTTCCCGAGGTAAGCCACGGGCCGGAGCCTAACCGCAGGGCAAAGATCGTGGCGATCCCGACCAGGATCAAGCAGCCGAAAAAGAGCCACTGACACGGGGTCTGACGCGTAGACCCCTCACTGAGCCTGGCACACCACGCACTGACTAGGCCCAAAATCTGCGCAACCACAAACGCCCAGAGGGCGACGGAGGAGTGCAATACACTCATGAAGCTTCGGTTCCTTCCTGGCCGAGAGAATCACCTGATTTCGGCAACTCGCCGAACACGTTGCGGAAAGGCCGATTAGCCAATCCCGTGCCAAACGAGGCGGATCCATCCGCGTCCTCAACTTACCAGAAAGCTAACTTCAAGTAAACGACAGACTTGCATCGCCACGCCAGACGGGCGGCGACGATCTGCCCGGGCACTCCACTGCTGTTATGGCTTTGCCATTGTTTGTAAGTTCTACAATTCCCGCAGTCTACGACTAGTGGATCAGCTTCTTCAGCTCCCCTTCGACGTCGGCCATCTGAATGTTGCGATTGACCACTTTGCCTTGCTGATCGACCAAGATCATGGTCGGCAACGTGAGGATTCCCAACTGATTGGCTGGCCGGCTGTCCAGGCCGCCTTCCTCGAAGATTTGCGGCCAGGGCAAGCGGTTCTCGGTCAGAAAGCTGCCAAGCGTCTTGGCGTTGGTGTCGAGGCTGACGCCCAGCACGGTGAAGGACGCACCATACTTGGTCATCAGTTCCTTCAGGGCCGGCATGTCGGCCTTGCACGGACCGCACCAGGTGTTCCAGTACTGAATCAGCACCACTTTGCCGCGGAAACTGGCGAGGTCCACGGTGCCGCCCGAAACGCCCTTGCCCGCCAAACTAATCACCTTGCCCACGCATTCGAGCCGGGTGATGGCGCCGGCTGCTTTCTTGGCCGCCGCGGAATCGGCAAATTCCTGCACGATGCGTCCATACCACTTTTTGGCATCGTCTTCCTGACCGGCAAACTCCCGCGCGATCCCCAACTGCAGCATGGCTTCAGCCGTATCCGGAGCGGTGGGATAGTCGGTGATGTACTGTTCCAGGGTTTTCAGCCATTCGGTTTGTATCTTGGCAAAATCGGCCTTGGGCGCTTGTAAGGCCAGGCCATACTGAGCCGTCAAATGGCGGAATCGCACGTAGGCCGCCAGCGACTTGTCGGTCTCGCTCTTTTGCAGCTTGTTGAACAATGCCTCCAACCGCTTGTCGCCATCGGCCGATTTGCCCGACTGCACTGCCGCGCTGACCGTATCGGCCATCTGCCGATACCACAGGTTCCGCTCTTCCGGCGTCTTGGCCTGCTGGGCCAGTTGTTCGAGCAAGTCGGGCCGCTGCGGATCGAACTGGTCGAGTTTCTCCAATTGCGACAGCAGCTTGCTGGCCTCTTCGCTGGGCCCGTTGCTTGTGGCGCCGGCGCGATTGGACAGGGCGGCCTGGAAGAAGAAGCCTGCCGGAGGGGTATCTGCTTGACCTTCGGCGGGCACATTGGGCGTGTCGATCACCCGCCACACGTCTCCCACCTGAATGAGCGTGCCGATCTGGATCTGACTGTGTTTTCCGGCGGTTTGCACGATGGCGATGACATTTTCGTAGACGTGCAAATCCTTCGTCGAGCCTTCCGTATCGGCGGGCACCGTGCCCGGGCGGCTGCCGCCGAACTGCACCCACTTGGTCTGCGGCGTGATGCTCTTTTGCCGTACGAGCAAGGCCTTGAAATCGCCTTCGGCCTTGGCGATCTTGGCGGCCAGGGCATCGGCTTTCACCTTCCCCAAACCGAGGGATTGCAGTTCGTCCGGCGTCAGTAGCAGGTGAACGAATCGCTCGCTGTCCTGTTTCGCCAACGCAGCGACTACTTCGGCCGTAACCTCTTCGGCGGAAATGACTTTCCACGAATCGATCTTGCCGTTTTCGTTCTTGTCCAGACCCCAACGCATGCCGCCCGTATTGAACCAGCGGTATTGGTCGGCCTTGCCGTTGAAGTTGGAGTCGATGTCGCGGTAGACCTCGATGCCATCCTTGTAATAGCTCCATTGATCGACCACGTTGTCGCCATTGGTATCGAGGAACTTCCGCAGGATGAGCCCCGCGGGGCTCTCGACCACCCAACCCACGTGGCCATCGACCTTCTTCACGGAGATCTTGCACTTGGCGGCCTCCTCCGGCGTGGGGCGATCGTAATCGACCCCGTCCTGAATGGGGCTCAGCGACAAGGCTTGTTCCACCGTGGGGCTCGCCGCCCACGACAAGCGGCCGACGCCGACAATTCCCGCGACCCCTGCGACAAGAAGAAACCGAATGATGGTCCTGGTGAGACGCAAATTGAACTTCATGGGACAGTCCTTTCCTGCAATTCCATGTCGAACGACCTTTTTCAATCTCCTCTGTTTCGGCCCCCGACGGGCGGCAACATGATGGTTTGCGGCGATTTTTCCGATTACGCTGATTTTAAGGCCAAACCGGCCATTGACAATGGAAACCGCAACTCACCGGGGGAGGGGGTTTGACAGGTTCGGCTTACTCTATAAAATGCGAGTTATGGTAGAGAAGGGGAGTAACGAGGGTCGCGGCCATGCCGATGCAAGAATAGCAAGGCAGCCGTGGCTACCCAATCCTACGGGTTTGGGCGCATAGCTCAGTTGGTTAGAGCGCTACCCTGATAAGGTAGAGGTCCCAAGTTCGACTCTTGGTGCGCCCACATCACAAAGCCTTACGCAGCAATGAGTTGCGTAAGGCTTTTTCATTTGAAAAGCGGGTATAAAATGACGAGGCTTTGCTGGAGGGTATAAAACGTTTTCTCGACGATACGGTTCTCGCCAACGTCAGGCGTC
>CAYYBU010000441.1:1589-3848 GCA_964469945.1 uncultured Planctomycetaceae bacterium | reverse complement strand
CGGTCACGAAACGCGTCGCCCGGCCGCTGGCGTTCCTTTGCCTGGAGGACCGCCTGATGCTCGCAAGCATTTTGGGCTCGGCGGGAAGTTTCGCAGTTCTGGGCGCCTCGACGGTGACCAATACCGGCGCGACCACCCTCACCGGCGATCTGGGTGTGTACGCGGGCAGTTCGATTACGGGCCTTGGGAGCATTACGATCACCGGGACGGTGCATCAAACGGATGCGGTCGCGCAGTTGGCGCAAGCTGATACCACCACTGCGTACCTTGGTTTGAAAAACATGCCGGCGAGCACCGACTTGACGGGTCAAGATCTGGGTACACTCGCGCCGCTCGTGTCGGGCGTCTATCATTTTGACTCGGCGGCGCAGTTGACGGGAACACTCACGCTCAACGCCCAGGGCAACAACAACGCGTTCTGGGTTTTCCAGATCGGCAGCGCGCTGACGACCGCAAGCAACTCATCGGTTCAGGTGATCAATTTCGGTTCGAATGGCGGCTCCGATGACGGCGTATTTTGGCAGGTCGGCACTTCCGCCACGCTCGGTACCAGCACTTCGTTCGAAGGAAATATTCTCGCGCTTGCGAGCATCACCCTCAACACCACCGCAACAATTCTGAACGGCAGAGCCTTGGCGCAAACGGGCGCGGTAACAATGGATACCAACTCTATCGAAAACGTCTGTCCCCCTCCGAACGGCGGCCCCGGCTTCAGCGGCGGCCTGGAGTTTGGCACTAATGGCAAAGTCGTGCCCGTTTCTCCGAGCGTGATCGTCCTCGGGCCTGGCAAGAGTCCGAACACGCCGGAATTCGTCACGGTGCTCGACGAGAAGAGCGGGGTTGTGTTGTCGCAGTTCGCACCGTACGGGAACACCTTCCAGGGCGGCGTTCGGGTCGCCACCGGCGATCTCACCGGCAATGGCGTCGACGAGATCATTACGGCTCCGGGATGGAGCACTGTTGCGACGGTTAACGTGTATAGCGAGAACGGCGTTCTACTGATGTCGTTTCAACCGTACGGTTCGAGTTTCATCGGCGGCGTCCAAATAGCAGTCGCTGACGTCGACGGCGACGGGTTGGACGACATCATCACGGTTCCCAGCAGCGGCCCTGCCGAGGTGAAGGTGTTCCAGAATGTGCTTGTCGGCGGGGTGCCCACGTTCGATGCATCGCATCCCTACAGGGATTTCCTCGCGTTCCCATCGTCGTTTATCGGCGGCGCGGTGGTTGCCGCGGCCGACATGGGAAGCACCCCGGTGGCTAACGGACCGTTCGACCCCACGCTGCTGGACGGGAAGGCGGAAATCGTCGTCGGGAGCGGCGCCGGCATGACGGCCACCGTGAAGGTGTTCGACGTCAGCCGCATGACCGCCCTCACGCCTGATACCGTGGCCACGGCCGTTGCGAGTTTCACTCCCTTCAGCACGGCCACTACCAGTTACCAAGGGGGAGTGTCCCTCAGTGTAGCGAGGATCACCGCCGATCTCACCCCGGACATCGTGGTGGGGGCCGGCGTCGACGGCGGTTCCATGGTGGACATTTGGGCCTGGAACAACGCCTCTCCCGCCACGTTGTCCAGCTTATCGGCGAATGGCGTCGGCTTTGCCGCGTTCACCGATGCGAGTCAAAACGCGCAGGTTCAGGTAGCGGCGATGGACACCACGGGTGACGGCATTGCGGATACGATACTTGTCGCGCAGGGACCGGGTGGGACCACAGGCCAGATCCGCGCGTTCAATATTACCGGGGCCTCGCCGCTCCAGGTTTCGCCCCCCACGGCGGTCCCCGGCAGCTTCCCGGACCCCTACTTCATTGCGACCATCGAAGATCCGCCGGCGCCGGTGACTACGCCGCTTGTCTTTGACCCGACCAATTCGGTCTTCTTCCTGCGGAATTCCAACACCAGCGGCGTCGCCGACCTGACGTTCAACTATGGGCCGGGAGGAAACCTCGG
Organism: uncultured Planctomycetaceae bacterium; assembly: GCA_964469945.1. Taxonomy (GTDB): domain Bacteria; phylum Planctomycetota; class Planctomycetia; order Pirellulales; family Thermoguttaceae; genus CAYYBU01. Next base: position 1,894 of record CAYYBU010000441.1, on the reverse strand, counting down.
CTGGGAGCCGATCGCCGGCGACTGGGACGGCAACGGTGCCACGACCGTCGGACTGTACAATCCGACCACCGGCACGTTTTACTTGAAGGACACCAACTCCGCTGGCCCCGCCGATTTGACGTTCAACTTCGGGCCGGGCGGATTGGGTTGGTTGCCGATCGCCGGCGACTGGGACGGCAACGGCACCACGACCGTCGGACTGTACAATCCGACCACCGGCACGTTTTACGTGAAGGACACCAACTCCGCCGGCCCCGCCGATTTGACGTTCAACTTCGGGCCGGGCGGATTGGGTTGGTTGCCGA
>CAYYBU010000441.1:0-1489 GCA_964469945.1 uncultured Planctomycetaceae bacterium | reverse complement strand
TGGCCGGCGACTGGGACGGCAACGGCACGACCACCGTCGGACTATACAATCCGACCACCGGCACGTTTTATTTGAAAAACACCAATTCCGCCGGCCCGGCCGATCTGACGTTCAACTATGGGCCGGGAGGAAACCTCGGCTGGGAGCCGATCGCCGGCGACTGGAATGGCGGCACGACGACGGTCGGGTTGTACAATCCGGCCAGCGGCACGTTTTTCTTGAAGGACACTAATTCCGCCGGCCCCGCCGATATGACCTTCAACTACGGCCCGGGCGGGTTGGACTGGACGCCGCTGGTGGGCAGTTGGATTGTCTCGGAGGGCGAATCGTTGCAGGCGGTGCGTGGCACCGACGCAGCGCCATCGCTAGTCAACGCGGCTACAACCCCCTTGACGACCGCTGCCCTGGCGCCGATCGTTCAGCAGGCGATCGCACGTTGGGCAGCGGCCGGGGTCCCCTCGACGACGCTGGCCCAGATGGCCAACACACACGTGGTGGTGGGCGACCTGCCCAGTGGTGAACTGGCCCAAGAGAGCACTGGTCAGATCGTCATCGACCGCACGGCCGCCGGCTACGGCTGGTTTGTGGATCCCACGCCGGGCGAGGATCAAGAATTCGCCGTGGACACCAGTGATGCCCAACTACACGCCATCGCTCCGCAGGCGGTCGACCAGATGGATCTCTTGACGGTGGTGGAGCATGCATTGGGCAGTGTGGCCGGACTGCAGGATCAGGACTCTTCGAGCACAGACCTGATGAGCGGACAGCTTGCCGCGGGCATTCGCCGCGTGCCGACCGCCGCCGATGTGGACGCGATCTTCGCGGCAGACAAGCTATCGTAATCCTTCGACTTCGCGGTGTGGGGTGGCGCCGGTGTCAACGGTCGCTTCAGCAGCGGATTGTCGTAGAGATAGATTTGACCGACCGACAGGTAGTTGGTGGCGCGCCAGTAGGCGTCCATCTGTTGGAGCAGTTCCGGGGAAAGACTTTTTGTCGTCATGGTTCAATTCTCCATTTGTCAACCAAGGCCCAGAAGGCGGCAAACCGTCTTGGCAATCATCAGTTCCTCGTCGGTGCGAATGACGCGAACCGTAACCCGGCTGGCCGCCGCGGAAATCACGCCCGCACCGGTCGCGTTTCCCGGTGCTTCGAGTTCGATTTCCAGGAATTCCAGCCCCTTGCAAATCCGGGCGCGGACCGCAGGCGCATTCTCTCCGATTCCGCCGGCGAATACCAGTGTGTCCAGTCCGCCCAGCGCCGCCGCAAATCCGCCGATCCATTTCTTGACCTGGTAGCAAAACAGCGCGACCGCCTCAGCCGCCCGTACGTCCTGTGTTTCGCGCTCCAGCAGGTCGCGCATGTCGGAGCTGGTCTCCGAGATGCCCAGCAGCCCGGACTGGAAATTGACCATCGCGTTGAATTGCTTCGCGGTCGTGTTTTCCGTGCGCGCCAGATACCAGAGCAGTCCGGGATCGAGATCGCCGGAGCG
>CAYYBU010000440.1:0-3848 GCA_964469945.1 uncultured Planctomycetaceae bacterium | reverse complement strand
AAGGATGCCTGGCTTCGCAAACAAGAAGGAGTTTGAGCATGGATTTCCTCGAAACTGACACCACCCGGACGCCCGCCAGCGCCACCGATCAGCCCAGCCACAAGTCGGCCAAACCGACCTCCGGACCGTTGACCATCGAGGAAGTATTTTGTCCGGCCGACGCGGCCGATCCTTTCGATACCGTGCAGTGGGACTTGCGCACCGCGGCCATCAAGGGCGAGGGGGGCGACGTCTTCTTCGAGCAACGCGATTGCGAAATCCCCGCCCCCTGGACGCAACTGGCCACCAACGTCGTGGCCAACAAATATTTCTACGGCGAAGTCAATACGGGCGAACGCGAGAAGAGCGTGCGGCAGTTGATCCATCGCGTCTCGCGCACCATCGCCGATTGGGGCCTGGACGACGGCTATTTCGCCACCGCCGACGACGCCCGGCACTTCTATCGCGATCTGTCCTGGCTCTGCCTGCACCAGCACTGCTCGTTCAACTCGCCGGTGTGGTTCAACGTCGGGCTGTTCCATCAATACGGCGTCAAGGGCTCCATGTGCAACTGGCATTGGGACGCCCAGTCGAAGGCGGCCGTGCAGCCGCAGAACCCTTACGAATATCCCCAGGCCTCGGCCTGCTTCATCCAGAGCGTGCAGGACAACATGGAAGACATCATGGAGCTCGCCCGCAGCGAGGCCATGCTCTTCAAGTTCGGCTCGGGGACGGGCACGGACCTCTCCAGCCTGCGCTCGCATCGCGAGAAACTCTCCGGCGGCGGCAAGCCCTCGGGGCCGCTCTCCTTCATGCGCGTCTACGACCAGATTGCCGCCGTGGTCAAGAGCGGCGGCAAGACCCGCCGGGCCGCCAAGATGCAGTCGCTGAAGATCTGGCATCCCGACGTGATGGAGTTCATCGAGTGCAAGAACCACGAGGAGAAGAAAGCGCGGTTGTTGATCCAGGAGGGCTACGAGGCCCAGGACGCCTACGACTCGATCCTCTTCCAGAACGCCAACCTCTCGGTGCGCGTCAGCGACGAGTTCATGGAAGCAGTGGCCGCCGACAAGCCCTGGACGACCCACTGGGTGACCAATCCGGCCCAGGACGGCCCCAGCTATCCGGCCCGCGAGATGTTCACCCGCATGGCCCAGGCGGCCTGGTCGTGCGGCGATCCGGGGGTGCAATACGATTCCACCATCAATCGCTGGCACACCTGTCCGCGTTCGGGGCGCATCAACGCCTCCAATCCCTGCTCGGAGTACATGTTCCTGGATGATTCGGCCTGCAACCTGGCGAGCATCAACCTGATGAAGTTCCGCATGGCCGACGGCCGCTTCGATGCCGCGCGGTTCCAGGCCGCCTGCCGGCTGGTCTTCATCGCCCAGGAGATCCTGGTCGATCATGCCAGTTATCCGACGCCGCGGATCGCCGCCACCAGCCATCGTTTCCGGCCCCTGGGGCTGGGCTACTCGAACCTGGGCAGCCTGATCATGACCAGCGGCCTGCCCTACGACTCGGACGAGGCCCGCGCGCTGTGCGGCGCCGTCACGGCGCTGTTGCACGGCACGGCCTGCCGCACCAGCGCGGAGTTGGCCGCCGCGGTGGGCCCCTTCGACGGCTACGAGGAAAACCGCGATCCGATGCTCCAGGTCATGGAGATGCACTGGGAAAGGGTCGAGCAGTTGAAGGCCTGTCCCAAGTACCTGCAAGACGCGGCCCGGCAGCTTTGGGACGACGTGCTGCTCCGCGGCCGGCGGCACGGTTTCCGCAACGCCCAGGCCACGGTGCTGGCCCCCACCGGCACCATCAGCTTCATGATGGATTGCGACACCACGGGCATCGAGCCCGACATCGCGCTGGTGAAGTACAAGCAGTTGGCCGGCGGCGGCATGTTGAAGATGGTCAACCAGGAAGTGCCGCTGGCGTTGAAGACGCTCGGCTACGCCGCGAACGAGATCGAGTCGATCGTCGCCCACATCGACAAGGAGGGCACGATCGAAGGGGCCGCCGACCTGAAGGTGGAGCATTTGCCGGTGTTCGACTGCGCCTTCCAGCCGGCCAACGGCACGCGCTACATTCCCTGGAAGGCCCACATCCGCATGATGGCGGCGGCGCAGCCGTTCATCTCCGGCGCCATTTCCAAGACCGTCAACATGCCCAAGGACAGCACGCCGGAAGACGTGGCCGACGCCTACATGGAGGGTTGGCGGCTGGGGCTGAAGGCGCTGGCCATCTATCGCGACGGCTCCAAGGAGGCGCAGCCGCTATCGACCAAGAGCAAGGCGGACAAGGCGGCCGAAAAACTGGTGGCCGCCCCGCGCCGCGAACGCCTGCCCGACACGCGGCAGTCGGTCACGCACAAGTTCAACATCTCCGGCCACGAGGGCTACATCACCGTAGGGCTCTATCCCGACGGCCGCCCGGGCGAACTGTTCATCACCATGGCCAAGGAAGGCAGCACGATCGGCGGCCTGATGGACTGCTTCGGCACGGCGGTCTCGATGAGCCTGCAATACGGCGTGCCGCTGGAAGTCTACGTGAACAAGTTCTCGCACACGCGCTTCGAGCCCATGGGCTTCACGAAGAACCCCGACATCCGCATTGCCAAGAGCCTGGTGGACTACATCTTCCGCTGGTTGGGGATCACCTTCCTGCCCGGCTACCGCGAGGCGAACCGGGCGATGCCGGTCTCGCCCGCCGACGGCGGCGCGGCGGGCGGCGCGGGGGACCTTGACACAGAGCACCGGCCCGTCGCCATGAAGGCTGGCGGGCTGGTTACCGGGCAAGGAGCGGCCAAGGTCAACGGCGCGGGAACCAATGGCACGGGAACCAATGGCACGGGAACCAACGGCGCGGGAACCAATGGCGCGGGAACCAACGGCCACGGGGCCGCGGCGAAGCGCAACGGCGCCTTGGCCACGGCCGCCGCGGCGTCTGCCTCGCCGCGTCTGGCGGCGCCGCCGCAGATCGATCCGGTTTCCGGCCAGGCCGCCCGCAACGAACAGTTCGCCAGTTTCCAGACCGACGCCCCCAGTTGCGATCGTTGCGGGGCGATCACGGTCCGTTCCGGCAACTGCTATCTGTGCTACAACTGCGGCAACAGCATGGGCTGCTCGTAGCGAAGTAGCGTGGGAACGAGCGAAGTAGGGTGGGACAAGCGGAGCGCAGGCCCACCAGAGCGCGGTTGGATTATGCCACAAAACCTCCCCTCTCCCGCCCGGCGGGAGAGGGGCAGCGACTTGGTCGCCGGGTGAGGGCGGCTGGCCCTCGAACCCGCGTCGTATGCTTCCGGCCGGCGTGCGGGGATTGCTTCCCATAATCCGGGGCGGCCCTGGACAACAGACCTGCCGGTGGCGAGAATAATAGAAGTATCCCGTGAACCTTGCGGGCGGAAGGGAAACCTTATGGAACAAAGCGCGGATGCCATTCTTCGAGCCGCAATGACGTTGCCCGAGGAGCAGCGCATCGCGCTGGCGTCTCGGCTGCTGGAAAGTGTCCCGCCGGACGACATCACGATATCCGGCGACGACCCCTCTCTGATCGAGGAACTCGACGGCCGCTTTGCCGACCGCGAGGGGGGCGTTTCCTGGTCGGACCTTCTCTGTTGATTTTTCGGCCGATCGACGCGAATGCTGTGATGATCCTCGCGGTGGCGCACACCAGCCGGCGGCCGGGCTATTGGCGACGTCGGAAGTGACGGAAGCGATAAAGGGGCCGGGGGGAAGACGCCGGGGCAAACCGGCGTGGAGTAGCGGATGAAGGAGCCGCACAGAAAGGGAGAGCGCCGTTGGAGGACGCTACAAAACTTCCCTCTCCCGCCCGGCGGGAGAGGGGCAGCGACTTGGTCGCCGGGTGAGGGCGGC
>CAYYBU010000439.1:0-3858 GCA_964469945.1 uncultured Planctomycetaceae bacterium | reverse complement strand
ACCGCGACGTCGGCAAGATGGCCCAGCGTCACGGCTGTCTTACGCGGCCATCAAGTACGCACAGCACAACCGGTTGGCGTGACAGAAGTTACGCCTGTTTTTTCGGGGAAAATGCGGCGCGCCATGTTGGTCAACAAAGGTTGTTTTTTTCCAGTTCGGGGGGCCCTCCCCGACGTTTTGTTCGCCCGCGGAATGATCGGCGGACACATACGTAACGCGGAAAGCGCCTGCGGAGGCCGTTTCGTCAGCGAATTATCAAGGAGCATCGCGACCGTCCAACTTCGGCGTCGCGCACGGTGTCACTCGGGAGTTACCGCGATAGCATCCTATCGCCGCGGGTGACCGGCTGACAAGGGCGAGAATTAGGCCAAAAGCATGAACGAGGCAGTGCCGGGCCGAGGGGGGGCTGTTCCTCGCGCCCCTTGGAGCATAAGGTTAGAGGTGAGTTGGGTTGGAGTGGACCGGACGGTCGCCGGCCGTAACCTTCTTGGGGCTGCCATATCGGCCCGAATAGGAACGCGGCGGGAGGAAAGTCCGGGCTCCGTAGGACATGGTGGTGGGTAACTCCCACCGGCCGCAAGGCTAGGGAAAGTGCAACAGAAAGTAAACCGCCCCGCGGGTTTCGTGCCCACGCGGTAAGGGTGAAACGGTGAGGTAAGAGCTCACCAGCAGACTGGGCGACCAGTTTGGCTAGGCAAACCCCACTAGGAGCAAGGTCAAACAGGGAGCAACGGTTACGCCGGGGTACTTCGATACCCCGGGCGTTCCGGCGGGTTGGTCCGACTCGCTAGCGACTCCCGGGTAGACTGCTGGAGGAGCCGAGCAATCGGCTTCCTAGAGAAATGACCGTCGCCCGGCGGCCGATTTCGGTCGGTCGTCCGGGCACAGAACCCGGCTTACAGGTCCACTCCGACCCCCCTCTTTTTCTTTTTCGCCTTCTTTTTTCGTTCTTTGGTGGGGTGGGCGACGGGCACCATCTTCGTGTCGATGAACTGCAGCAACTTGGAAACACACAGCTTGTTGATGCTGGTGCGGTGCTCGAAGGCCTCCTCGCGCAGGGCCTCGTGAAGACAACGCGGAATGCGAACCGTGATGACTTGGGTCTCCACGGACGGATCCTCTTCCTGCTCCCCCTCTTCGCTCTTGTTCTGCTCCTGTTTTTGTTTCTCCTTCTCTTCTTCGCTCGGCTCCGGTGGTCGCCGTTCGCGGAGTTTCTTCACCATCTGTTGAACGTCGCGATAGGTGTCCGTCTCTTCAAAGACAGCCAGGTCCTCCAGCGTGGGGTAATTGCGACGAATCACGCCTTGTAGCCCGAAGGTTTCCCGATAAAACGTCATCCAGTCGGGATTCTGTGCGAACAGCTCTTCGGCCGTCTGGCGAACTACCTCTTGTTTGTCGCTCGCGGTCACTGCGGTCTCCTTTACGCCTGATGGTTATCCTTTTGCCGTCGCGAAGCGCGACGGATGCGGTGCTCCATGCAAGCTTTCCGGCCGGGGCAAGGCGAGGAAAAGTCGCGCTCGGCAGCGAGTGACCCCAAGCGACGGATCATGTAAAAAACAGAAGAAACTCAACTGTCATCAATACGATGACACTTGGATCGCTATTGCGCGGAAGAACGCTTGACAGGGTGCTGGTCGTGCTAAAAGGGCCGCGTGCAGGCAATTTCCGCAAGAAAGTGCATTTAATGCAAGCAATGACATAAGTGCTTGCACTCTAACACGTTTGAAATCATGGCTTGACTTTGTCTTGTTTTACCAAGTGTCCACGTGGAGATTCTTCCGCTTTCGCCGTGTGGCGACGAGAAGTAGGACCAAACGAGAATCGCCAGAGCAATAAAGGTATGCGTAAGGAACGAATAAGCATCCGGGCAGGAAAGCAAAACGTTGTTTCTTGTTGACGTGTTCATGTGGGGGGGCGTGCGAAAGAAATGCGGCCTTGTTTTGATCGGGAATTGACGGTTTCCGCGTTCCTAATTATAATGAAACCTTCGGGTTACGAGCAGTTCGCTATCGATGGGCGTTCGCCCGCTTTGTACCGCTGCGGTTCGGTTTGCTGCCGGATCGCGTAATGGCCACGCGTCCAATGGCAAGGGATTGATGAGTGACATGGCCTCCACAAGCCGCTTGGCACAATCGCAGCCGCGGGCCGCCGACGCAGGCTCGTCCGGCCCCGAGGCCGTTGTGCCGCCCGGCGCCGGCACGGATCGCATCCTTCCCAGGACCGACGACCCGGTGACGATCATCTCCAATCGCCCCCCCATGCCGGTCGAGTCGCTTTTCGATTCGAGTTCTGACTCGGCCATCCGCATCCTCCAGGGCCGCATCGAGCCAGGGGACCACTTGGGGCACTTCGACCTGGTGCAGTATGTCGGCGGGGGGGGGATGGGCCGCGTCTTTCGCGCCTTGGACACGCGGCTGGCGCGCACCGTGGCCGTCAAGGTCCTCTCCCCCGACCAGGCGGCCGATCGCGATACGCTGCTGCGATTTCAAAACGAGGCCCAATCGGCCGCCCGGCTCGATCACGAGAACATCGCCCGGGTGTACTATGTGGGCGAGGATCGCGGGCTGCACTTCATTGTGTTCGAGTTCATCGAAGGGGTAAACGTTCGCGAACTGGTGGAGGCGAAGGGGCCGCTGCCCTTGGGCGAAGCGATCCGCTATACGTTGCAGACGGCCGAAGCCTTGGCCCATGCGGCCCGCCGTAACGTGGTCCACCGCGACATCAAGCCCTCGAACCTGCTGATCACCACGGAAGGGCAGGTGAAACTGATCGACATGGGCTTGGCGCGGTTGCGGGAGCTCAACAGTGCCGCCGTCGACCTGACCGCCAGCGGCGTCACGCTGGGGACGTTCGACTATATTTCGCCCGAGCAGGCGCGCGATCCCCGCAATGCCGACGTGCGGAGCGATCTTTATTCGCTTGGTTGCACGTTTTTCTACATGCTCGCGGGGCGGCCGCCGTTTCCCCAGGGGACCGTGTTGCAGAAGTTGCTGCAGCACCAGGGCGATCAGCCGCCCGACGTGCGGCAGTTCCGCCCCGATTTGCCCGACGGTGTGAGCCGCATATTGCGGCGGACCCTGGCCAAGGATCCACGGCATCGTTACTGCAATCCGACCGAGATGGTCGCCGATCTCTGGACGCTGGCTCAGGAGGCGGGGATTCATCCGTGGGGATTGGCGGGACCGACCCGCGCCGTGCCGCGGCGGCCGAGCCACTCGTTCTTGCATCGCCATTTGCCGTGGCTGCTGCCATTGTCGGCCTTGGTTTCGATCGTGTTGCTGCTGGACTATTTCTGGTCGCCGCCGGTCGGTCAAGACAGGCCATTCCCGCCGCCCTCGTTGACCGAGGGAGAAGAGGAGTCCGTGAGCCAGTCGTCCGGCGCGAAGCCGGTTGTGACCGCTCCGGCCAGGACCGCTCCCTCGCGTGCGGCCAACAAGCCGGCCAAAGAGCATGGGGATGGAATGCCGGCGCGGCCGCCCTCCTCGCCTGGCCCAGGGCCGGGCGCCGCGCCCGGCGGGAACACGGTGCGCGATGCCCATAACGAGCCGTTGTTCATGGCAGACGCTCACGATGCTGGCGCGGCGTCTCGCGACGTCGGCGCGGCGTCTCAAGACGTCGACGCGGCGCGACTGCGTTGGCCGGCCGCGGATGAGGATCTCGATTCGGCGAAGTTCAATCCGCTGCAACCGCTGCTGCCCGACGCGCTGCGCCACCCTGGTGGCGACGCCAGCGATGCGGCGTGGGGGGGCATGCCGTTGGGCGGGCCGACCTCGCTGCCTGGCCTGGGAGGAACCTCCGCCGGCGAAGCCTACGGCGGAAAGCTGACCGTGGTGGCGGGCCCCACCCTCGAATTGCCGG
>CAYYBU010000438.1:0-3865 GCA_964469945.1 uncultured Planctomycetaceae bacterium | reverse complement strand
CGTAGTTGTAACGCTTTCGGTATTCGACCGGCAAGTCCGGAAAAGGGACCTTGGCCGCTCCCTTCGAGTGGACCACGGTGAGGCCGTCCGGCTCCGCTTGACTGATCGTGCAGTTCGTGTAGGTGACGCCGCTCAGGGTCGTGGCGTAGCGCCACTGGTCCCCTGAGGTCGCCGGGCCTACCCAAGCCGCCCTGCCGCAAGGTCGGGCGGCTTTCGCTTGTCGCACGCCCGCGCGGCGGCGCCCGGGTCCCGCATCTACGGTCCATCGCGGTTTTCAATCGACGGCGCAGGCGGTTGGCCGAGGCGCGGTGTCGGCAAGACACCGGGGCGGAAACCAAACCGGGGCCAACACCCACCGCCTCGCCGCATGCAGAGATTGCCCAATAATGCGGCAATCTCTGCATGCGGCGGTTTTTATTTGCGGGTAAATCCAAAGGCTTGTGAGATGGAGCACCCCCTTAGGTAGGGGGGGATATGCTTGCGCTATGCTTACCTCCTTCCCAGAGTTGCGCACGAGTTGTTGACTGGTGTAGTATCGTGTTGAGAGACACAAGGAAACAACCGTGACAGTTACTAGCTCGCAGCGTCCGCGGCCGGGCTTCGCTCTGATCGAAATGGACCGAATCGTTAAGCGCCCCGAGGCCGCCGAGTTTCTCGGCGTGAGCGTCCCCACGCTGGACCGATGGCAGTGCAACGGGACGGGACCGGCTTGGGTGCAACTCGGCGGACGCCGCGGCGGCTACACGCTGCGCGCGCTGGTAGAGTTCGTGCAGGCCCGCGCCGCGGCGCCGCGCAAGCAGCGTGCAGCGTGATGGCCGCGCTTCGCGCTGTCCTGCCGGCCCCCGTGGCGTCCAAGCCCGACGCGGACGGTGCCTTGCCTCCGTGGCCGGACCGTCCCGTCTTGAACGTGCTGACTGCGGCTGCCCTGTTGGCGTGCAGCCCCGCGCAGGTTTACGCCCTGGCCGGCGCCGGAAAGCTCGTGCTCGTGAAACTTGCTGGCCGCACCAGTGTCCGCACGGACGGCGTCGCCAAGCTGATCCGTGAGGCGGAACCGTGGACGCCATCGGGCCGCAACCGGGCGGCTCTGACCGAACGCCACCGGCGCGTGTCGGCGCGACTGGCATCCTGACGGTGGCTGCGCCCGTCGTCTCGAATGAAGCCTTCCTGCGCGCCGTGTTCGGTGCCGATTGGGAGGACGCGCACGTTTGCGGGTTCTCGGAGGACCCCGGAGGGTTGGAAGGGCTAGGGCTCAGACACTATTGGATGGGGACGAAGTGGGCGCGGCACAAAGGCCGGGGGCTGTTCCCGTCACAGAACGCCTATTTCACTATCAGCACGTTCAACGATGATCCGACAGACGGGCGGGCGAAGCGGCGCAAGGCCTTGTTCCGCGCCACACACGCAATCGTGGTGGATGACGTAGGGACGAAGGTGGACCCGGCCGCCGCGACGAAGCTACCGCCCTCATCCTGGAAACTCGAAACGTCGCCTGGAAACTTTCAATGGGGCTACATCCTCGCCACACCTGAAACCGACGCGGGCCGCGTGAACGCGCTGCTGGACGGGATGGTGGCGCACGGGCTTTGCCAGGACGGCCGGGACCCGGGCATGAAGGGGGTGACGCGGTATGTCCGCCTGCCCGTGGGACGGAACACGAAGGCGAAATATGGTCCCGGCGGGTTCGCTTGCGTCCTGACAGAGTGGCACCCGGAACGGCGCTTCACGACGGACGAACTGGCCGGCCCGTGGGGTATCGACCTGCCGGCGCCGGGCGCGACGCCGGCCGCGGGATCGAGACGCGCCCCGGCACCCGGCGCCGCGGCGGACGACGTGCTTTTCGGGCACCTGTCCCGATGGGGGTTGGTTGACGGGACCCGCGCCGCGGACGGCGTTGGGTTCGTGTGTGAGTGCCCTTGGATGGACGAGCATACGGACCGCGCGGATACCGGGACCGCCTATTGGTTGGGCGGCGGATTTCGCTGTCACCACGGGCACGGCGGCGACAAGGGCCGAGGCGAGTTGGTTGCGTGGATAGACGCCCGCCTCGGGGCCGAGGGCGGGGCCGGGCTTGCCTCGGAAGATTTTAGGAACGCCGACAAGCCGCAAATAGACGGGTTCTGGAACATCATTGCGGCCGGGCGCGTCCCCACGTCCCGGGACATTGACGACCTTGCCCACGTCCCCAACCGCTGGGGAGTGGACACGATGTTCCGCGCTGGCGTCGCGATTATCGGGGGCCTCGCCTCGCGGACCCGGCGGCGGCTGGCGCGCGCGCGGAAGCGCATCACCCGCGAAGCGCACCGCCGCTGCCAGGCCGCGGAACAAGCGGCGGACCGGGCGGCTTGCGGGACGGTTGTTCCCGCCCCGGCCGGATGGACCGCACCCGCCCCGCTGGCCGAGGCGCAGGCCGCGATGGAGCGCGGCCTGCGCGACGCACTTGCCGCCGTCCGTGACGCAGGCGTGCCCCCTGGGGGCACCGTTCTGGTGCGAACCGGGAGGCGACGGAAGTGGTGACGGATCGGGCGGACTTTGCCGACGACCCCGTGCCGTCGCGCCAAATCGGGCTTCGCGGTTCGGTCGGGTCAGGGAAAACCCGCGCAATCGTGGACGCGGTCAAGGACGTGCTCAGCAACGACGGTGCTGCCGTAGCCTTCGTGTTCGCGCCTGACCACAACCTGACGGGGGAGCTCGCCACACGCCTGCGGGACGGGCTCGGCGCTGGGACTGAGGTCGCAGTCTGGCAAGGCACGGACCGGCCTGACCCGGGCGCAGCGGCCGGGACGGCGCACCCGATGTGCCGGCGCCCGGCCGACGTGCGCGAGGTCAGGGCGGCGGGGGGCGAGACGGCGGACGTGTGTGGCCTGGACAAGCCGGTGCGGTGTCCACACCACCGGGACTGCGGATACGTGCGACAAGGCGAGAAAGCGAAAAGCGGGACCGTGCGGGTGTGGGTGCTGCCACACGCAATGCTTGGGCGCCGGGCACCCCCGCCGCTTCGGCGCTTCACCACGGGGCCGGCGGGGGAGCGGGTCCCCGTCACGGCCGCGGATTTTGTGGCGATAGATGAACGTTTCTGGCCGGCTATGCTCGGCGGCTTCGGGCCGGTCCCCTACGCCGTCCCCGTTGCCGTGCTCGCTCCCGCGAGCTTCCGGCCCGTCCCGGACGGAAAAGGGGAAATCCCCGGGCTTGCAGACCAGCACTTACGCAAAGTGTCGGACCTGTTGTCCAGGACGTTCGCCAACGCGGTGCCGGGCGCGCCGGGCGCGCGGATCGGGCGGGCGCAGCTTGAAGCCGCGGGGCTGACCGCAGACGATTGCCGGGAGGCTGCCGTCTATGCCCTCCGCTGCAAGGTGCGCCTCCCCGTGAGCGCCCTCCCCGGCGCCAGCACGGGGGCGGTAGCGGGGCTGTTGGGACCGCTGGCGGCGGAAAACTGGCGCGTGCTGCACGTGCAGAAGTTGTTGGAAGTCGCCGCGGACGTGCTGGCCGGCGAGCTTGGTTCCGCGGCGCTGACAGTATTCGACCGCGCCGCCGGCCGCGAAGTTGACCTTCGCTGGCGCGACGAAATTGCAGACGATTGGTCGGCGGCCGCGTGCGGGATCGTCCACGCCGACGCGACCATGCAAGAGGATATCGCACGCGTCTGGTTGCCGGGTCTGGTTGTGTCGCCGTCCGCGGCCGCTGCCGCGCCTCACATGCATGTCACGCAGGTTGGGGACCGGGTGTTCGGCTATTCGGCGGTGGTCGCCGCGGCGAACAAAGGGGCACACGGGCAGAAAACCGCGGCCAACAACGCACGACGGGTTCGGCGGGTGTGTTTCGGCGTGGAAAAAGGACCCCGTTGGAGGGGTGATCGGCGTCCAAAAGG
>CAYYBU010000437.1:0-3873 GCA_964469945.1 uncultured Planctomycetaceae bacterium | reverse complement strand
TCAGCAGCGAAGCCAACGGCTTGTGCCCGGCGCGCGACTTCGCGCCTTTGGGCGACTGGGCCCCTTCCTCGCCGGCACCTTCCGCCACGGCCGCGGTGGCGGCCTCGGCATCGCCGTCTGCTTCCTTCTCGGCCGCCGGACGCCCGGCGATGCGGACCGCCACGACGCCGTCCGGGTCGGCGGTCTCATATCCATCGAGGTCCGAACGCCGCCGCTTGCTGAGTTTCTGCGCGTAGGCAGCCCCCGCCTGGAGCACGCCGCGTCCGAATTCCTTGGTGGGCCTGCCCACGATCCAGGCGAAAATCCGCACCAGGATATAGTCCGTCGAGAGCAGCAGGCCGCCGAGAATGAGGCTGATGGTGAGGATGTAGGCCCCCACGCTGGCGAAGTTCATTTCCAGCAGGCCGCGGCCCGCCGAACCCAGGTAGCCGCCGGAACCGATCACCGGTCCGGGCGACAGTTGCGGCAGCGCCATGGCCACCAGCGTGGTGAAGCCCACCAAGGACAGTAGCCAGCCGGCGCAACGCAGGATGGGTTGGCTGATCGTTCGCCGTGCCAGCAGCACGGCATCCAGCACGGCCAGCGAGAGCAAGAGGTAATAGGCGCCCAGGCCGATGGCAGTGAACAACAGCCGGCTTACCAGGGCCCCCGAGCGACCGCAAGCGTTGAGCACCTCGGCGCGTTCGGGGAACAACAGTTTGCTGGGCGGATCGGCCGGATCGTAGCTCAGCAGCGCGGCCGCCAAGAAAACCACCAGCGCCAGCAGCCCCAGCGCCAGGAGATCCATTTTCAAATTGCGTTCTTCGAGCATGAGATCGCGCACCGCATCAAGTTGCAAACTTCCCTTTGCACGGTGGTGCAAACGGGGAGGGGGGCCTTGGGCGCGTCCTTGCCCGCATTGGTTCCTGCTTCTTCGACCTAAGCATCGACCATTGCGGCAGTTGGCAAGCAGCCAGAACGGCCGCGACCGTGCCATCTACCTGCCAGGAGTGTCGGGAAAGAACGGTGTGCCGCCTACAACCGACAAGACGCGACCGAAGCGGTCCGGTTTACGCCGACTTGAAGGATTTTACACGGCAGAGGAACAACGGGACCAAGGAGGGTGACGAGGATAGCGATTGCAAGGGAAATGCGGGGAAGAACGCTCTGAACACGTGGGGGCGCAGTGGCGGGCGGTCAGCTATCAGCTTTCAGCGGACATCCGGACGCGTGCCACTGTCTCTGCCAGTGCTTTGGGCGTAGGGTGCCACGCTGGCTTGCCCAGCAGTGTTCTCCCAGCCACTGCTTGAAGCGGTCGGGCTGCTATAATGACCCACGGTCTCTGCCTACGGGCCGACGGCGATCTTGGCCAGATCGTGCATCTCGCTACGGCCGCTCAGCGTCAGGGCCTTGCAGGTGAGCTTTTCCGTCTTGGTTCCCCAGCCCTGGTAGATCAAGGCGAACACTTTGGTCCGCGTACTGGTCCGATTAACGTCGGTGGCGAAGTAGTTCGCCCGCACCTGGTAGGTGCCTCGCGGCGCCCGCGGCAGGATGTAGATTTCCGGGCCGTAACCGGTCGTCACGTCCCGGCTGATCTGACCGCCGCTGGCCGTCTCGCGGTGCAAGTAAAAGCACTCTTCGCCGCCGGGCTCGGTCACGTGCAGATCGACATCGGTGCCATCGGTGTTCCAGAAGATCAGGGCCACCAGATCCGCCGTGTCGCGCAGTTGGGCCGCCGAAAGCGTCGCCAGTCGGGCCTCGGCATAATGGCTCAGCAGGCCGCTCGTTTTGCCCGCGGCCAGGTGGCGGAGGAAGCGGAAATAGTCGAGCTGGGCGATGTTGTGCATGTCGCCAAACCGCGGGTCCCACTGCCCGGCACAGGCCAACTCGTAATAGATGATGGCTAGATCGGTCTGGCCCATCTGCTCCAGGCAATGGGCCAAGGCGTGGCACGCGATCGGCTCGAACGTGCGCCCCGTGGCGGCGCGGCGAAGCAAGTGGTAAGCCTCTCCGGGCCGCTCCCACTCCAGGGCCGAGAAGGCCACGTCGCGAGCCACGGCGGCGTCGCCGGGATGCTCTTCGACCAGCGAACTGAGCGCCCGCAGGGCGTCATCGGCGCCGTAGCGGGTCAGTCGCCGCTGCGACTCGGCGGTCAAGGATTCATAATCCGGCCCACCGGCGGCCAACTGCTCCTGCACGTCCTTGGGCAGCTCCTGCCGCGCGTGCAACTTGCATCGCAGCGGCGGCACGGTCACCGCAAACGCCTCCGGCGGCAATCCCGCCAGTGCAACCGGCAACGACGCCGGCAGATCGAAGTGGACCCCGGAGCTTTGCTCCAGGCCGTGGAACCAAGCCAGGAAGTTCGCCTTGGGGTCGCTCTGGATCGTCGCGCGATCGGCCGCCGCCTTGGCCACGGTGGCCGCCGCCGGCTGGTCCGACACCACCAGGGCATCCTCTTCCGGCTTGATGTGGAAGCGGACGTAGTCGGCCTCCGTGTCGAGCATCAGCAGTGAACAGGTCCGGCCGGTGACGCGGAAGTGCCGGGCGTAGCCGGTTGCGATCGGCTCGACCGTCTCGGCACTGGCGGCCACGTCTTCCAATTGCCCCACGGCCACCTGGCCATAGGTGCGGGCGGCCAACTCCGAGTTGAGCTCGCGGTCGATCTTGGTCCGCACCGTGTGCGTGGTCTCGCCCTGTTGCAGCGTGAGCGTCACCTCGCCGCTGGACAGTCCGCGTTCGCAGCGTCCCACCAAGAGTAACTGTTGGCCGGGAAAGACACATTGTGGGCGGCCGGCCAGCAAGAGGTCGTGCCCGCCGGCCATTTCCACGTTCGTAAGCTGCCAGGGCCGCTGGCGCTGCGCGGTCGAGGCACGCTGGATCTCGGCCTCGCCGACCACGGCGAACACCGCCCCGCCGGTCGCTTGGGCCAGTTGGGCCAGCAGCCGTGGGTCGCTGCCGCTGATGCCGGTCTGATAGGCGAACAGCGGGCCGGCACGGGCCGTTTTCAAGGCGGCGGCCATCATCGCCCCGCGGTCTTCACCCCAGGTGGCTGCGCCATCGCTCAACAGGAAAAGCTCCGGCTGCTGGCCGTCGGCCGTCTTCAGCCACGACGGCGCGGCAGCCTCGCCGAGGGCTCGGCCCACGTCGGTGGCCCCTTCCAGGGCGAGCCCGTCGGCGTACTTCATCAGCGTCTCGACGTTTTCCGGCGTATTGTCAACAAACTTCTCTTGCCACCAGAAGGTCTCGACGTTGAAGAACAGCACGGCGAATTGCTGGATCTGATCGCGGTTGTTGTCCAGCGCGGCCCGCAAGAGCTTGGTCCACAGCGAAAACTGCGGCCCCGCACTGAGCGAAGCATCGACCAGGAAGATGGCCTTCTCTCTCGCCTCTCCCAAAGGGAGAGGTGTATTCGCTCTCCCCTCTCCCTCTGGGAGAGGGGCAGGGGGTGAGGGCGATCGCTTACCGGCGCCGCCCGCTTCGCTCTTCGCGGCAGAGACATGGGGTGGGGACTGTCCCAAGTTTCGTCCGCCGAAACTGGGACTGTCCCCTTCTTGGGACTGCCCTTCCGCCTCCGGCACAGCCAGCTGCACGGCAAAATAGCTCCCCGTCGCATCATCGCCCACAAGCATCGTCGTCGCCGGCTTCCGCAGCCGCACCAGCAGCGGACGCTCTCGCGGATTGACGAGCCGGTAGGAAAGCCGCTGACCATCGGCCGACGCCGTGGCCGGCGCGTCGAGGCTCACTTGCTTGGCCGAGGTGGCGGCGATATTCACGTCCACGACGCAGGCCGGCGTCCGCTCGGGCAGATCGAGCCGCAACTCCAAATCCGCGCCCGCCCGGACCAGGTCCACGTCATACCCGACGACCACGCGGTGCAGCGATTGCGGGGCCAGC
>CAYYBU010000436.1:0-3877 GCA_964469945.1 uncultured Planctomycetaceae bacterium | reverse complement strand
GGTCGAGTTGAGTTCGTCGGTGGGCGGCATCATCCAGGACTTCACCTACGAAGGCTCCTGGTATCCGCAGACCCAGGGAGGAGGTTTTTCCCTTACGGTCCGCAGTTCCCTCCAGGCGGCGTCGCTGTGGGGCTCCAGTGCCGGCTGGGAGGCCAGCGGGGCGCCCAACGGCACGCCGGGCACGGCGGAAACCACTCCCATTCCCTCGCCTGGCGCAGTGGTCGTCGACGAAGTCTTGGCCAACCCGACGACGGCCGGCGGCGACATGATCGAGCTGTACAACACCACTTCGCAGGCAATCAACGTCGGCAACTGGTGGCTCAGCGACAGCGGCGCCAACCTGGCCATGTACCAGATCGCCGCCAACACGTCGATCGGGCCCGGCTCCTACCTGGTGTTGACCGACGCCAAGAACTACGGCCCCAACTCGGGCGACCCCGGCGTCGTGCTCCCCTTCGTCCTGAACAAGTACGGTTTCACCGTCTGCCTGTCGTCCAATGCGGGCGGCGTGCCCGGCGGCTACCAGCAGCAGCAGACTTATGGCGCCACTCCGCCGGGCATCTCGGCCGGCCTGATTACGACCTCGACGGGCGAATCGGACTTCGTCCTCCTTGCGACCCCGAGCTTCGGCCAGGCGGTGAATGGCGTCTATGCGGGCGCGGTCAACGGCCTGGCTTACGTCTCGCCCGTCGTCATGACCGAGTTGCAATACGATCCTCCCGCACCCACGGCGGCGGAAACGGCCGCCGGCTATACCGACGGCGACGATTTCGAGTACCTCGAGTTGTACAATCGCTCCAACACCACGCAAACGTTGAACGACTATTACCTGGGCAGCGGCGTGGGGTTCACTTTCGGCTGGGTCCCCGATGGCACCGCCAATGAATCGGAGACTTTGGAAAGCGGCGCCACGGCCACTTGGACCACCAGTTTCCTGGCGGCCGGAACCTACACGGTCTACGCCGATTACAGCCTCACGGACCCCGACGGCAATACGCGAAGCGTGGATGGCAGCGCACAATACACGATCACGTATCCGGGCGGCTCGACCATCGTGACTGCCGATCAGAGCACGGCCGTTAACGGTCAGCTCAACCTGGGGCCGATCACCACCACGGGGCCGGGCGCGGTCACGGTTCAACTCATGCGGCAATCGACTGCCAAGCCGAGCCAATGGACGTTGGCCAACCAGGTGGAGTTCGTTCGCACGGGCGTCGACGTCAAGGTGGGCAGCCCCGCGCTGACCTCCTTCGCCACCACCAGCGGCATCACCACGCTGGCGCCCGGGGCCTACGTGCTCCTGGTGAGCGATATCCAGGCGTTCGACTTCCGCTACGGCTCCGGCCTGCCGGTGGCCGGCCAGTATACGGGCCACCAGAACAACGGCGGCGAACTGATGAGCGTCGATCAGTTCGGCGCCGCCGATCCGAGCACCGGATACCTGCCTTCCTATGAGACCGACAACGTCAATTACGGCAATGTCGCCCCTTGGCCCACGCAACCGGCCGGCAATGGACCGGCCCTGATCCGCGTCCACGTGGCCGACTACGGCAACGATCCCTTGAACTGGATGGCCAGCGGCGACGGCCCGGTGACCAACGTCGGCGCGGGCGCCGGCGCGGGCAACCTGACCTTCGATCCCCTGCCGCCCACCGTGCCCACGGGACTGGCCGCCAGCGAGCCCAATCTCGGCGAGGTCTTGCTCACCTGGACCGCGTCGACCGACACCCGCTCCGACGTCGCCTATTACATCATCGATCGCAATGGCTCGGAACTGGGCACGTCGACGACCAATTCTTATGCCGACACGACGGCCGCGACGGGGACCAATTACACCTACACGGTCGCTGCCGTCAACCGCGACGGTTGCGCCAGCGCCCCATCGGCCTCGATCGTCGGAGACCTGCCCGGCATCCTCGATTACGACGAGCCGGACAGCCAACACGTCGAGATCTACTTCAATGAGCCGCTGACGGCGGCCAGCGCGACGCTGTTGGGCAACTACACGATCGGCGGCGGGATCGCGTTCTCCGCCGCGACGCTCGCTCTCAACGGCACGAAGGTGACTCTCACCACCAGCCAGGCCCTCAGCGTCGGGACCAACTACACGGTCACCATCAGCGGCCTCGCCACGGTCTCGGGCAACGCCTTGCCGGCCACCCAGACCTTCACCTGCACCTATGTGTCGCCGACCTGGACCGCCACCATGTATCAGGCCAATTGGGGTACCATCGGCAGCGTGGAAAGTGCGCAATCGGTGATCGACTCGCCCAGTTCCCAAGCCTGGTCGCAAACCTTCTACCCCTCGACGCTCAACTATACGGCGGGCAGCAGCGCACTGGGGCACTTCACCAATGACGCTCTGTTGCCGACCCAGACGTCGCTGGGCATGGAAATCGACAATTACATCATCGCCGCCAACGTCGACGTTTACATCCCGGCGGCGGGCAACTATACCTTCGACGTCGCTAGTGACGACGGCTTCAGCCTGACGATTGCCGGGGCCGATTTCACCGCGCTCACCAATGCGACCAACACCACCGGCGGCGACGCGATGGAATTCGACGGCGGCCGGGGCACGGGCGATACCTTCGGCGTGGCCTACCTCAGCGCCGGTTATTATCCGCTCAGCCTCGTGTACTTCCAGGGCACCGGACCGTCGTCGCTGGAAGTCTCGGCGGCCGCGGGCAGCTACACGGCCTGGAACGGCGCCTTCGAACTGGTCGGCGACACCGCCGACGGCGGCCTGGCCACGGGCAACACGATCACGGACACCATACCGCCGGCCGCACCGGCCAATCTGCGCGCCGCCGTGACCGGCAACAACAATCAAGTCGCCTTGACCTGGAGCCCGGTCCAGGATTTGACCAGCGGCATCGATCACTACGACATCTATCGCGACGGCTCGCTCTACGCCACCTCGACTACGACCAGTTACATGGACAGCAGCGGCATTTCCTCGCAGACGCGGCACTCCTACCAGGTGGCGGCCGTGAATTACGGCGGCGTGCCAGGCGCCATGTCGCTCGCCGTCAGTGTCTCCGCTGCCGGCATCGCCTCGATCATCGTCCCCACGGCCGCTTCGGTGCTAGTCACCTTTACCGAACCCGTGGATCCCACGACGGCGCAGACGGCGGTAAACTACTCGATCAGCGGCGGCGCAACCGTTACCTCCGCCGTGTTGCAGTCCGACAATTGCAGCGTGCTGCTGACCACGTCGGCCCTGGGCAGTGCGAGCTATACGTTGACCGTCAACAACATCGCGACCAGGACCGGGGCGGCCCTGCCGACCGTAGCGGCCAGTTTCACGTATATGCTGGCAACCAGCGTGGACATCGGCAGCCCGGGGGTCGCCGGCTCATCGGTCTACAACGCGGGCACGGGCGCCTGGACGATTACCGGCGGCGGCGGCGACGTCTGGGAAGGCACCGACCAATGCCAGTACCTCTACGCCCCCGCCACGACGAATACGGCCGCCGTTTGGATCATGCATGTCGCTTCCGTGACCGGCAACAGCGGCGACGGTTCGTGGACCAAGGCGGGCCTCATGGCGCGGGCCAGCACCAGCGTATTGGTGGCAGATGCCTTTACCGCCGAGACGAGCGGCAACGACGTGGCGTTCCAGTGGACGAGCGGAAGCAACACGGCCCCCAACAACTATCTCACGGGTGGAACCTCGTCGCCCCAATGGATCGAGATGACCTACGACGGCAAGGGCGATTTCAGCGCAATCTGGGCCAAGTACGACCCCTCGCAACCTTTCGATTACTGGTGCTGGGATATCTACTCCCACGTGGCGCGCGAATACGAGACCAACGAGGCTCTAAAGGCCAAACGGGCCGACGTGCTTCACCGTCTTGAGGCGCAAAACGGGCCC
>CAYYBU010000435.1:0-3881 GCA_964469945.1 uncultured Planctomycetaceae bacterium | reverse complement strand
CGCGGAGTTGGGCGAGCGTCTCCAGCAGCTTGTCGTTGTCGCGCGGGTGCAGGCCGATCGAGGGCTCGTCGAGAATATAGAGCACGCCCACCAGGCCGCAACCGATCTGCCCGGCCAGGCGGATGCGCTGCATCTCGCCGCCGGAAAGCGTGGGCGCCGTGCGGTCCAGGGTCAAGTATTCGAGGCCCACGTTCTTGAGGAACCGCAAACGGCTGCGAATCTCCTTCAGCGCCTCGACGGCAATCGCCTGCCCGTTGGAGTCCAACTCCAGCGCGTTGAAGAATTCTTCGGCATCCGAGACCGGCAGCGCGCAGACTTCCGGCAGCGAGCGCTCGGGCTTGGCGGCGAACTTTTCCACCGCCGTGGTGAGCGTCACGGCGGCGGCCTGGGCGTTGAGCCGCTGCCCCCCGCAGCGCTCGCAGCCGAGGATGCGCATGTATTTTTCCAACTGGCGGCGTTGCGGGCGACTGCGGCTGGTGCGGTATTGCTCCAGGAGCTTGGGAATGATGCCCTCGAACGGGCCGCCCCATTTATAGCCCGAGGGACCGCTGCGCCACGTATAAGTGATGTGTTGGTCGCCGGTGCCCCAGAGCAGCGCGTGCCGCACCTTGGCATCGAGTTCTTCCCAAGCCGTTTCCAGGACGACGCCAGCCTCCAGGCCGTGCTTATGCTCGAGCATTTCCGCCACGCCGCGGAAGATGTGCCGCCGCCAACGCCCCATGTCGCGCCACGAGCCCAGCAGCTCGATGCAGCCCTGCTGAAAGGAACGCTCGCCGTCGGAAACCAACCGCTCGGGATCGAAACTGTAGATCTGCCCCAGACCGCTGCACTCCAGACACATGCCTTGCGGGCTGTTGAAGCTGAACAACTGCGGGCTGGGCGGCTCGAAGCTCAGATTGCAATGCGTACAGGCGTACTGGGCGGACAGGTTTAGGTCGGCGGGCCGCCGCCGCGCGGCAGCGGGTTCGCCCCGAGCACTGGCAGAGCCAGTGGCACGCGCGGATTTGGGCGTGGCGTCGGCACTGGCAGAGCCAGTGGCACCCTCGGGCTCGCGCCGCGTGGAATCGGCCGACTCGCCCTCCTCGACGGCCACCACCAGGTTGCCGTTGCCCAGTCGCAAGGCCATTTCCACGGCCTCGGCCAGCCGCGGGCGGGTCTTGGGCCCGGCCACCAGGCGATCGATCACCACTTCGACGTCGTGCCGCATCTGCCGGTCGAGCTTCAGGTCGTCGCCGAGGTGAACCACGCGGCCATCGACGCGGGCGCGGACGAAGCCCTGTTTCAAAAGGTCCTCGAACAGGTCGCGATATTCGCCCTTCTGCCGGCGGATCAACGGCGCCAGCACCAACAGCGGCGTGCCGGCCGGCAAGACGGCAATCCGCTGGATGATCTGCTCGCGGGTCTGGGCCTCGACCGGCCGGCCGCACTGCGGGCAATGTCCCTTGCCCACGCGGGCGTAGAGCACGCGCAAATAGTCGTAGATCTCGGTGATGGTGCCCACCGTGGATCGCGGGTTCTGGCCGCTGGACTTTTGCGAGATCGAGATCGACGGGCTGAGGCCGCGGATCAGGTCGACGTCGGGCTTGGGCATCTGGCCCAGGAACTGCCGCGCGAAGCTGGACAGACTTTCCACATAGCGGCGTTGTCCTTCGGCATAGAGCGTGTCGAAGGCCAGCGAGCTCTTTCCCGAGCCGCTCACGCCGGTGAAACAGATCAGCCGGTTGCGCGGCAAGACCAGGTGGACATCGCGCAGATTATGTTCGCGAGCGCCCTCGATAAGGATGTCGGAATCAGCCATGAAGCCGCACGCCGGTGCCGGGGGGAGTCGATCGAGGCCAAACCCTGTATTTTACGGCACGGACGTACAGTTCGGCAAGATGCGAAAGGAAGTAGGATAAAAGCCGCCCCCCTCCTTTGCTTCACTGGCTGGTCAACTGGAAGATGAATTGTTTTTTGGCGCGGGGCAGGTCGATGGCCACTTCCTTGCCTAATTCAGTGGCCGTATTGTAGCGGGCAGGGAGCAACTCGCGGCCGCCAACGATCTTGGAAATCGTCACGCGATAGATGCCCGGATGAAGGCCCGGGTAATGGGGGTCGTCGCCGGGGGGCGAGCAATTTCCCCGGCGGTCGGTCACGGCACTGGTGGGCTTATAGTCGGCGCCCAGGCACTTTTCCGGCGTGAAGGTCACGGTGGCGCCTTCCAGTGGTTGGCCGTCGAGAAACACGGTCACCGGACGCATGATCGCCTGGGTGCCGCGATCCAGCCATTTCTGGGCGCGCTGGCGAATTTCATCCTCGCTCAGCGCGCCATCGCGATTCGTGTCGGCCGTATCGAGGGCGTCCAGCAGGGCGGGGCACTGTTTCAACTCCTGGGCGTCGATCTTGCCGTCGTGATTGGTGTCGTATTGGGCCATCGCCTGCTGGGCCACGGCGTCGGGCGAAAAGCTCGGCCGTTTGGACGTCGGCAGCGCAACGGAGTCAAAACAACCACTCCCCAGCAACCCCGCGACAAGCGTCGCAAGCAGCGTCAAGCGACCGCGTATCATGAAAACACTCCTTCTCATTCAAGACCGACCAGCAATGTTGTCGCGGTCACGGTATCCGGCACACTCCGTGTGCCGCCGGGCGAACGGCACACGGAGTGTGCCGGATACATTTCTTAGGGCAGATCATCGACGGGGACGGGCTTGTGGCAGTAGCCCATGCAGCCGAAGATCTTCAAATCCACGGTGAACGACAACAGCCGCGCAGAACCGTCGCAGCAAACCACCTGGAAGCCGGCGGAATGGGCGCTGCCGAAACGAGACGTGCAATCGTTGTCCAACGCACTATCGCGCGCCGGCTGGGTACTGGATTGATTCGTCACGTTGCCGTTGCCGTCCACGCTCGGCACCCAACGGTTCAGGTCCCAGTCGTTGCCCTCGTAGGGACTGTTGTTGTCGGAACAACACTGGCCGGTGTAATACACCGCGGGGTTCAAGAACTTTTCCCCGGCCATGATCGTCTGGCTCAAACTATTCAACTGCGCCGGTTTGACCTCGGACTGTTCGCCCGAAACACCATTGAAATGGGCCAACAAACTGGCAGGGCTATTGGTCCAACTGCAGTTGGGATAGTTGGTCAAACAACTGGTGTCGGGACCGGTGCCCAGGAATTGATTGCTGCCACCATTGGCGGCATAATCGGTCTTCGCAGCGATCGATCCCGAACTGGCATTCCAGGATGCCTCGCTGGGCGGATACCCGATTACTTTGCGGCGAGTGGGGCAGATGAAAAAGGGCATCACCGACATGCGCAGGTTGATCAAGGCGGTTTGCTTGGCGCCGAAGGTCAGGCCCTTGCCGATGTCGTGGACGTTGTCCATGCCGAGGTAAGGGAGCAGATTGTAGAGCCAGCCGCCGGGCTGCCGCCGGCCGAAACCTCGGTCCGGATCGCCGGTCCACATATATCCCCATCCACTGGATGGGAAGTAGCCCTGCTTCTCGACGTGGAGCTGCGCCGCCCGGCCGATCTGATAGAGGTTGTTTTTGCAGACCGCTCGCCGGGCGGACTCGCGGACCGCCTGTACGCCCGGCAACAACAGGCCGAGCAGGATGCCGATGATGGTGATGACGACCAACAACTCGACGAGGGTAAAACCGCCGCCTTTACGAGTCGAGCAAGCCATGAGAAAGTCTCTGTGAAGGGAGTCCAACCTGGCTTCAAGAAACGCCTCTGTTCCTGGAGCACCCGCAGTATAATCGATAGAATACCGGCACGTCAAACAGGTTTTTAACAGAGGACGGGAAAAAAGGGGGACTGGCTCCTTGGCACAAGCCGGTGTGGTCTAAGCAGAAACGTTGCCGCCACGGTGCCTGTCCCCTTTTTCCGCAGGCGTTACC
>CAYYBU010000434.1:0-3882 GCA_964469945.1 uncultured Planctomycetaceae bacterium | reverse complement strand
CGGGGTCGTTGAGTTCCGTGTAGGCGTTGGCCAGTTCCATGCCCTGAATGAACACCTCGAAACGGTCGGCCATGGCCGGATCGGAGGTCTTCCGCTTCGTCAACGGGCACAGGCTGGCCGGGTAGTCGGTCACGAAGATCGGCCCCATGAGGCGGTCTTCCACGGTGGCCTCGAAGACCGCGCTTTTAATCACGTCGGGATGCTTGCCGGCGGTCGCAAAACCGATCTTCTCGGCCGCGGCGCGCAGGCCCGCCTGGTCGTCGCCGGCCACGCCGCTGCACTCCGCCAACAGTTCGTCGTAGGTTTTTCGCGCAAACGGCGGGGTGAAGTCGATCTGGGCGTCACCCCAGGGAAGCTGCATCCCCTGCCCGGTGGCACGAATCGCCTCGACAATCAGTTTCTCCGTCAGGTCCATCATCGAGCGATAATCGCCGTAGGCCTGGTAGATCTCGATCATGGTGAACTCGGGATTATGCCGGGCGTCGATGCCTTCGTTGCGATAGACGCGTCCCAGTTCATAGACCCGCTCCACGCCGCCGACGAGCAGTCGCTTGAGGTGCAGTTCCAAGGCGATGCGGAGGAAGAGGTCGATGTCCAGGGCGTTGTGGTGGGTGGTGAACGGCCGCGCCGCCGCGCCGCCGGCGATGGCGTGCAGCGTGGGCCCTTCGACTTCCACAAAACGCTCGCCGGCCAGCGTGTTGCGGATCGATTGCACGATCTTGGTGCGGCGCAGGAACCGCTCCAGCACGCCCTCGCCGTATGCCAAGTCAACATAACGCATCCGCTGCCGCAACTCAGGATCGGTCAGCCCCTGGTGCTTGGCCGGCGGCGTCTCCAACGACTTGCTGAGGAAATGCAAATCGGAGACGAAGATCGTCAACTCGCCAGTCTTGGTGCGGCTCAATTGACCATCGACACCGATCAGGTCGCCTAGGTCCAGACATTGTGCCAGCGCCCAGTTTCGCTCGCCCACCTGGCGCTGGCCGAGGAGCAATTGCACCTTGCCGCTCCAGTCGCGGATATCGAGAAAAATGAGTTTCCCGGCGCGGCGCTGCAACACGATGCGCCCGGCGGCACGGACCTTCGGACCATGTTGAATGGGTGGCTTGCCGGCTTCGGCGGCAGGCTCGACGACGATTTCCTGCTCCCGACCGCGAATCTGGCTGATCGGCAAATGGTCGTCAAATCGTTGGCCCCAGGGATCGATGCCCAGGTCGCGTATCTTTTGCAGCTTGTCGCGACGAGCCGCTTCAAGCGCGGCGCCGCCGGTCGTTTCATCCTGAGTTGGGTCGGTCATGAGAGGCGAGTGGTCCAAGAGGACGGATCGGTAGGCTCCAAACCCCTCTGAAATAGGGTCGGGACAATAGCTTTAGGGTTGGGGCATTTTAGTGGAACTGGCCCCCGGGTCAATGCCAACTCGGCAGCCGCTATTTCCCGATTTGCCTATATTCCTCGAAGCGAACCGGCTTGAAGGTCTTCAGGCCGTGTTGGGCCGCGGCGACCCGTTCCAGATCGGCCTTCGTCAACTGCAAGACTAGTTCGTGCCGGCTGCGATTGGTGCTGTGCGTCGTGACCCCATTTTGCACGGTGGCCAACGTCAATTCGACCTCGCAAGGGAGCGCTCGTTGCCGGGCGATGGCTTCGTTGAGCATGAGTCGGGCCAGCGGCGGCCGTGATCCCGGGTTCAGTACGGTATTGAGCCTGGCATACCAGTCGGAGAACTCGCGGTATTGGGCGACCATGATTGGGCTTTTCGGCGTGGCCAATCGCACCTGGTAGGTTATCCAGGGGCTGCTGAGGGTCAGTTTCGACCCTGTTTTCGCGAAATCGACGCGCTCTTTGAACTGGGGGTTGGCAAACGCACTGATTGCCGGGTTGGGTTCGGCGGCCGCATAGTGCTGCAATCGTTCGCAGAAGTCCGCCACCTCCTTGGTATTCAATTCCGCCACCAGCCGCCGGTTCATGTCCAAGAGGAAAAACCGTCCGCCGGGACGGTCGAAGATAATCGCCTCCGCCGGATGGTCGAGGAAATCGTACACCACCCCGTCATGAAAGATCGTGCTTCCCTGGCTGTCGGGCTGCCTGGCATCGGCGGGAAAAATTTTATTGTCCAGGCGAAAATCGTCGCCGGCAACGGGTCCTGGATGCCCCAACACGGTGGCCATAATCAGCACACCAGCCGGCAGGAGGGCCATAATCCTTGAATTGGCTGAGAACATAGGTAGAATTTCGCAGGGTTTGCTGTGTGAGGGGGACAACTTACACGGAGATTACCGCAAGCCCCCGGGGCGTGTAAATCGCAATATGGGCAGCCCTTACGCGGCGTCGTGCGCGAGACTTGTGCTGGACCACGAAATTTGCTCGAATCGCCGGCACGATTTCGACCGATACCGGTTGTTGACACCTCCGAACGCTCGTGATATCTTGTGAGACTCTCGGCAACCTGAAGGTGGTTGGCAGGGCGTGATTACTGAAACTGGGGGATTAGCTCAATTGGGAGAGCGCCTGGCTGGCAGCCAGGAGGTCAGGGGTTCAAATCCCCTATCCTCCACTTCCAACAGCCCGTTGACAGTCCTTGTCAGCGGGCTGTTTCTGTTTGGCGGTTGCTTCGCCACCGCGCGGCAGTGATCGGGCGGCAAGTCGCAAGCCAAGCCGAAAAACGCCAATAGCGGCTGCGGCCCTGTCGGTTCTGCTGGGGCTGAGTTGTTCTTGGCCGCCGGCCACCCCGCTGTCCGGCACCGGGAAGGTCGTGTTCGCCCAGGCCGGGGCAATGTTGCTCAACCGCGATTTCAGCGTTACCACGTTTGGGATCTTTCTGCTCATCTCATTGGTCGTCGGGGGCACGATGCAGTTCTATTTCCTCGGCACCGGCCGCTTCTTGCAGGACATGGGCATCTCCGGCAAGGTCATCTCCGGCGCCGTGGCCATTACCCAGGTCGCCCAAGCGCTGGCCACCTGGTATCTGCTGGATTATTGCCTCAAGAAATGGGGATTCAAATCTGGCTTGTGCCCGGTGTGGTGACGATTGCCGGCGTCATCGCCCTGGCGATGCTGTTTCAGGGGTAACACGCTCCGCCCGTAAGCTACATTTTCATAGGTTGTTTGACAGCCCCGCCGCCCTCACCTCCTGCCCTTCTCCTGCCTGTCGCAAGCGACAGGCGGGCGAGGTGAGTCGAGCAACCGGTCCAACCGTTGCCACCGTTACTACCTGCACCCTCATGCCAACCATGGAAGCGAAATCCGAAAATGCCGGCTACGCGCGGTTGCGGCCGTGGCAGGCCCGCGGCGTGTTGGCCGCCTGGGTGCTGTTGGCCGCTATCTGCCTGGCGAAGATGCCCACCCCGCCGCCGCCGTGCGACGCCCGTCAGGAGAGTTCCAACAACGGCGACGTGGCCCTGTACCGCGGCGAAATTGATCGCATCCACGCCGGGGAAGGCTACTATCAGGTGGCGGCGACAGAACTGGTCGCTCGCGGCTATCCGACTCGCAGCGTGTTCAACTGGCGGACGCCGCTGCCGATGTGGCTGATTGGCAAGCTGCCCGATCCACTGCTGGGCAAAGTGCTGCTGAACCTGTTGGCTTTGACCTTGCTGCTGGCGGCCTTCGAGGCGACCTCCCGCGAGCAGAGCAACATCTGGCGCGGTCCCCTGCCGTTGGCCGTGCTGATGATGGGCCCGCTGCTGCCGTGCCTGCTGGGCGACCTGTTCGTCATGCCCGTGCTTTGGGCGGGCGTGTTGGTCGCGCTGTCGGTGAGCGCTTACGGGGTAAATCGGCCTTATTGGGGTGCGGTGGCCGGCGTGGCAGCCGTATTCTGCCGCGAGTTGGCCTTGCCCTATTGTCTGCTCGGCGCCGCGCTGGCCGCCTGGCACCGCCGCCGCGGCG
>CAYYBU010000433.1:0-3899 GCA_964469945.1 uncultured Planctomycetaceae bacterium | reverse complement strand
TGGACCAGCCCGTCTTTGCCCAAGAGGCCTGTGCGACGGTGGTCGAGTTGGCCCATCACAAGAAGCTCCGCCAGCCGAACAAGGCCGAGTTCGATCCGGTGTTGGACAAGGTGATTTCCACCAGCAAGAATCCCGACCTGATCGACAAGGCCAAGCGGTATAAGCAGAACAAGGTTTAGGGCCTCAGTACCTCAACCCGCCGCGAAGCATGACCGTGTCGTGCGGCAGGTCGTCGGTGCCGGCGTCGGCCAACTGGATCTTGCGGCCGAAGACGTAGCCGATTTCCAGCCGCGGACTGATCGAGCCGAACGCCTTGCGTTCGATGCCCAGGAAAATGCGGTAGTCGCGATAATAGAGCAGGTCGGTGCCGCCGGGCGTGGCGATGGCCCAGGTGCCGCCGCCCAACTCGCCGCCCACGTAGACCCAGTCCTGGATGTCGTCGCTCTGGATGCCGCTCCAATAGACGCGCCGCGAAATCTTCGGCTCCGGAAAGACCAGCCGAAACTCGCTGTCCTTGGCAGGGGTCCAAATCACCCCGGCCACGGGCAAGAACGGGACATCGGTGCGGTCGAGATAGTCGGCCCCTAGCACCCACATCGTGGTGGGCGTGGCGGTCCAAGCCACGATGGCATGACCGGTGATCCGCACGGCGCGGCCGCTGCTTTGCTCGAAGTCGCTGTAGACGCCGGGCGTCACGGCCAGATCGAGCCCCCACGTCGGCGTCACGTGATGCAGCCAGCGGAACTCGCTGTAGATGTCGTAGAGCCGCGGCGGCAGGTCGATGCCGTCCGGCCCATCGAGCGAATGAAAGCCGAAGCCGGGCGTCACCACCAGCGGCGAGTCAGTCGTAGGACAGGGGAGCCCCAACACCATCTTCAACCCCACGTCGTTCATGCCGAAGCCGTTGTCGCCGCCGAGCCGCGGCAGCCAGGCATCCTCGAAGAGCAATTTCTGGAACACGCCCGGCCGAACATCGCGCGGCAAGACCGGGGTCGCATCGGCCGGGGGATTGACCTCGGCCGGCGGACCAACTTCAAGCGGCGGGCTGGCCTCTAGCGGCGGCAACGCCGTGCCCGGCATATCGTAGGACGAGAGCATGGCGGTCGGCCCCGCCGGTTCGACCGTGTCCGTGGGCGGCAACCGCATGACCTGGGCATGAGCCAGCGAAGCCGCCAGCGAAAAGATCGCGGCCAACACCAATGCAACACGGCTGGGCAAGCTAGCCGTGGCACCCGTTTTGTAGACCATGCGAGGCTCAATAGGACGAACGGTTTTCAGTAGGTCAATCCCCCGCGCAGGAACATGGTGGTGCTCGGCGAATACGTGCTCGGGCTTCCGCTGCTGTACACCAGTTGCCGATCGAATGCGACGCCCACTTCGAAAAACGTCGCCAGGCCGCCGCCAAACCGTTTCGACTCCAACCCCAGGGCAACGCGGATGTCGTTGTAATCGACCTGATCCAACTCGCCGGCCACGGGGCTGCCGGCCTCGTTGCCCCGTTTGATCGTCCACGTACCGCCGCCATAGTTGCCGGAAAGGTACCACCACCATTCCGTGTTGCCGATGGTGGTCAGATGCTGGGCCAATTTGGGGTTGGGAAACAAAATATCGAAACGCACGTCCGGATTGGGCGTCCAGACCACGCCGCCGGAGGGCAGCAGCTTGTATTGGACGCGATTGAGATACCACACGCCCGCCTTGATCTTGAAGCAATCGTTCAGCGTCACCACGCCCAGGGCGGTGCCGGTGACGCGAACGCTCTGTGCGTCGAAGCCCCGAAAGTCCGAGTAGGCGCCGACGCGCGCGGAAAGCTCGGCCCCGAACCAACAGTTGAACTGCGGGTTCCAGGCCACGTCCAGATAGGCGTCGTATGTCTCGGCCGGCATGTCGGCAGGCGCGGGCGCTACCGAATTGGGGCCTTGCCACCAATGAACGGCGAACCCGGGCGTGACCAACAGCGGCGATCGTTGGTCGTAAGTCAGGGGCAGGGCGAAGGTGCCGCTGAGCTCCATGTCGTTGATGCCCAGGGGGTTGGAACCCAGCGGGGCGAAATAATGGTAATCGAAGCGAACGCACTGCAGGAACTTCTCCACCTGGGCCACCGTGATCCCCGGCATCGCCTGCGGATAGTAGGGCCCGGGCGCGGCTGGACCACTAGGCCCCGGGGGCAGCAGGCCCGGCGCGCCGCTGCCCGCCGTACCGTAAGGATCCCAGGGCGGTGCGGGCTGGATAGTGCCGTCCATCGTTGCCGTCGGTGCCGGCGCGTAGGTTGCCGGGCCCGGAACCGGGGCCGGGTAAGGCGCGGGCGCCGGCGCGGCAACCATCGAGGGAAATTGCTCCCGTTGGGCCATCGCTGGTCCGGATGCCAATACACAAAGTGCGGCGCACAGGCCACATGCAGTCTTTGCGATTCGGAACACAAGTCCCCTCTTGAGAACAGACGCCAGACAAGACGGGTAGAAGAGACCGATTTAGGGTAAGTTGAATAACAGGGATGCATGAATCGGTCAAGATCGGTTTGCCAGGATTGCGTTGAACCCCTACCAGAAAGTAGGATGAAGGGGACAAATTCCGTCCGCCGCCAGTTGCCTATTTCTCCTAATGTCTGTAAACGACCTCGACACAAGCCGGATCCTGCAAGAGACGTTCGTCGCGAGTCTGGAGCACCGTGCCAGCTTGGCGTCGACCAACGACCGCGCGGCCGAACTCCTGGCAGCCGGGGCCGTGGAACTGCCGCTGCTGATCGTCGCCGACGAGCAGACCGCCGGGCGCGGGCGCGGCGCCAACCGCTGGTGGACCGGCGCCGGCAGCCTGGCCATGAGCCTGGCCGTGGCCCCGGAGCACTTGGGGCTACCGCCGCAGGGCCGTTTCCCCATGGTCGCGCTGGCCGCCGCCGTGGCGATCGTGGAAACCGTCGCTCCGCTGCTTCCCGGCCATCGCGTGGGGCTCGACTGGCCCAACGACGTGCGGGCCGACGCGCGGAAGCTGGCCGGCATTCTGATCGAGGTCCTTCCTGGCGGCCGCCACGTCGTGGGCATTGGTCTGAACACCAACAACTCGCTGGCCGACGCGCCGCCCGCACTGCGCGAAACCGTGGCCACGCTCTACGAGTTGACCGGCCGGACGCACGACCAGACGCAAATCCTCGTCAGCCTTTTGCAACAGTTGCAGCGGGAGTTCGCCCGTCTGGCCTCGGCCGCCGAGCAGATCGCCGAGCGGGCCAATGCCCTCTGTTTGCAATACCGCCGAACCCTGACCATCCAGTCAGGCAGTCAAACGATCGCGGGCGTATGTCGCGGCATTGCCCCAGACGGCGCTCTGCGGTTAGACACGCGCGAAGGCGAGCGGCGGCTCTATTCGGGCGTGCTGAAAAAGTAGGGTGGGACGAGCGGAGCGAAGGCCCACCATCGGCCTCTTGTGGAGTCTGGTGGGCCTTCGCTCCGCTCGTCCCACCCTACATCGTCCATCCGTGTCCTACCCGTGTTCATCCGTGGCTAAAAAGGGCCTACGGCTTCGCTTGCTTGGCGGGAACCGGCGCGGGGGCCGGGTCCGGATCGGCCGGCTTGAATTGCCGCTGGTCGTAGACCATTAGGGCGTGGACCGCGTGGCCCACCGCGGCAATGTCGCGGCTGCTCAACGATTGCACGTTCCATTGATAACGCTGGCTGCTGAGCATGGCGTCGAGGTACGCGATCGATTGCACCATCCGCGGGTCGTCCAAGCGATCTTCGCGCAGACTGAGGGCGAGCCACTCCGCCATCTGGCCACTGGTCAATAGTTGCGAAACCGCATCGCGCTGGGCCACTTGGCCGGCCAGCGGCACCGGACTCCAACTGCCGTCGCCATTCTGATTTTCAAAGGCGTAGTTCTGAAAATCCTCGACCAACTGCCGCGCCCGG
>CAYYBU010000432.1:0-3902 GCA_964469945.1 uncultured Planctomycetaceae bacterium | reverse complement strand
GGCCTGAACATCGAGGTCAACTCGGCGCTGGTGAACAAGCGCCGCGGCTGGAACGCCTATTTTCCCATGCCGTTTCGCAAGTCGGCCCGCATCGAGCTGGTCTACGACGGCCCCTTGGGGGCGGGGAAAGAGCTGGTCGAACGAATGCCTTGTTACGCCTATGTCATGTACAGGACGCTCGCCAGCGTTCCGGACGCGACGGCCTACTTCCACGCCTATTGGCGTCAGGAGCAAGTGCTCTTGGGCAAGCAGGATTACCGCGTCGTGGAGATCAAGGGCAAGGGGAAATTCGTGGGCGTGAACCTCACCGTCCGGCAGCCCGGCTGGGGGCCGGGCAAAGGCATTTTCGACCTTCCTTATCCCGTCGATGAGAACGAGAAATTCTATATCGACGGCGAGAAGGAGCCCTCGGTGGAGTTTCAGGGGTTGGAGGACGCCTTCGGTTTCAGTTGGGGATTCCCGCCCACGCCAAGCCAGTTTCCCTTAACGGGATGGTTCCCATTTTACAAGGGTGCCTGTGCTTACCGGTTCTTCGTACAGGACGCGATCAGTTTCGATAAATCGCTGTGCGTGAAGATTGGCTTCGGCAAGTTGGACGATCCGATTTGGGCGGCGACGTACGGCAAGCCGGAAAACCGTTTGCAGTTTTCCAGCACGGCGTATTGGTATCAGACCGAACCTCACTCGCCCCTGCCGCCGTTGCCTCCGGCCGCCGAACGCGCTCCGGCTCCGGACATCGCGAAGTGAGAATCCAAGGATTGGAGAGAAGAAGGAGATTCGCGCATGAATGCCCGCGAACGTTTTTTGGAAGTCTGCAACTTCAACCCCCATGTTCGCACTCTGAAGTGGGAATTCGGCTACTGGGGCGAGACGATCAAGAACTGGTACGGTCAGGGGTTGCCCCAGCGTCACTACCCGGCGCTGCCCGCAGAAATCACTACGCCCACGTCGTCGCTCTACATTCCGGCCTGGACGCACCGCGGCGACGGTGTTCTGCCCAACGGCATCGCGGTTTTCGGGGGCGCCGCGTACTGGCCCACCCAGGGGTTCCCCATCGACTGCGACGTGCGCAGCCATTTCGGCCTGGACCCGACGCACCGCCTGGTGGACGTGAATCTGCTTTTTTCGCCGATGTTCGACGTGGAGGTCCTCGAGGAAACCGACCGCCTGCTGAAGTACACCGACATCGACGGCGTGAAGCGGATTTTCCTCAAGGAGGAAGCGACCATCCCCACCGGACTGGAGTGGCCGATTACCGGCTGGGAAAGCTGGCAGCGGCTGAAGGCGGAGCGACTCAACCTCAAGGACCTGTCCGCGCGATTTCCACGCAACTGGCCGAAACTGGTCGAGGAGTACCGCAACCGCGACTACCCGCTGGCCATCGGCGGCTATCCGCAAGGCTTCTTCGGCACGCTCGCCCACCTGCTGGGCTACGAGAACATGTTGCTCTGGTATTATGAGCAGCCAGAGTTGATTCACGATATCCTGGGCACCTTCACCGACCTGTGGATTGCCGTGTTCGAGGAGGTCCTGGCCCAGGTCGAGGTCGACGACTGGCAGATTTGGGAGGACATGTCCGACAAGAACGGCTCGATGATCTCTCCCCAGATGGTCCGCGAGTTCATGTTGCCTTATATGCGCAGGGTCGTCGATTTTCTCAAGGCCCGCGGCGTACGGCACTTTCACCTCGACACCGACGGCGATTGCAGCAAGCTCATTCCCCTGTTCCGGGAAGTCGGGGTGACGGGGATGTGGCCCTTTGAGCACACGGAGGGCACCGACATTTTGAAACTCCGGGAGAAATATCCGGACCTGGTGATGTCCGGTGGGATTGCCAAGGCGGCTGTCGCCAGTGGCAAGGCATCCATTGACCAGGCACTGCTTCCGATCGGCGCGATGCTCCGCCACGGCGGCTATATTCCGCACATCGACCATTTCGTCCCGCCCAACGTCTCGTTCGACGAGTTTGTCTGGTATCGCCGCCGCTTGAACGAACTGATCGACCGCTGCGGCGAAGTCGAGTCCCACCATCTATGCATAACAAAGGAAACACAAGCGTGAACAAAGCCACATTCCTGTTCCTCACGCCCCTGCTTCTGGCGCCGCTGGCCGCGTTGCATGCACAAGAGCCCGCCGCTCCCGAGAAGGCGGGAGACATCAAGCATTACCAGTATAAATACACGACCGAACAGTTGAGGGAGAAGTTCTCCGCCGACCAGATGCAGCGGGCGGCCGCGGAACTCAAGGAGATGCAAGCCGTCAACGACAAGGGGCCGTGGAAAGCCGACTGGGCCTCGCTCGACAAGCACCCGCTGCCCGAATGGTACCAAGATGCCAAGTTCGGCATCGCCATCAACTGGGGTCTTTATTCGGTCCCCGCCTGGGACAATCGGCAACGTGGCGGGAATCAATATCCCGATGCCTATCCGACCTGGATGTATCACGACCCCGTGCATATAGCCCATCAGGCCGAGACGTTCGGCGCGGGCTCGCAATACGACGACTTCCTCCGGCAGTTCATCACCGATAACTACGATCCGCGGAAACTGGCCGCCCTGATCGAGGACGCCGGTGCCCGCTACATTCTGCCCTTCTGCAAACATCATGACGGCATGGCCTGGTGGGACTCCTCGTGGACGCGGCGAAGCTTCGTGCGGATGGGGCCGAAGCAGGACCTCCTGACCCCGCTCTTCAAGGAAGCGCGGCAACGGAAGCTGAAGATTGCCGCCTATTGCCCCCTCGAGGAGTACGCCAACGTCGTGCTGACCGGCGACGGAAAACTCATGTTTCGCGACTGGAACCTGGCGGGAACCCCGGTCCTCATGCCGCTCTCCGACGCCAACCGCCACCGCGTGGACGGCTGCATTCCGGTCAAGGACTACTTCACGCAATACATGACGCCGTTAGTGAAGGAACTGATCGACCGCTTCGACATCGACATGCTGTGGCTGGACGGCAACTGGTCGGACCCCGTCGAGGTCACCCGCGGCCGGGAACTGGCGGCTTATCTCTATAATCGCGCCGCAGGCCGCAAGGATGTGTGTGTCAACGACCGCTTGGGTATGAACACCCACGCGCAGCATGGGGATTTTCCGACCAGTGAGTTCCACACGTACCAGTCGTTCACCAAGTACTGGGAGGAGATTCGCAGCATCAGCCCGTCCTACGCCTTCAACCAGGATGACGACGATGCATCTTCGCTGACGCGGGCCGGACTGGTCCACATGCTGATCGACATCGTTGCCAAGAACGGGAACTTGTTGCTGATCCTCGGCCCCGACCGCACGGGCAAGATTCCTGATCTCCAGATCGACCGCTTGCAGGCCCTGGGCAGATGGCTGAAGGTCAATGGCGAGGCGGTTTATGCCACGCGCATCCTACCGCCCTACGTGAATGGAACGGTTGCCTACACCCGCAGTAAGGATTGGAAATACGCCTATGCCATCTGCAAGGCATGGCCCGGCAAGACCCTGAAACTCAGCGGTATGAAAGCCGCGCCGGATGCCGCCATCAAGATGCTCGGCGTGGATGAGCCGCTCGCGTGGAAACAGGACGGCCAGGGTTTGGAGATCACGCTGCCGCAAAAACTACAGGATTACTACTGCCGCCCCTGCGAACATGCCTGGGCGATCCGGATCCCCCTGCCGTCGCGGGCGACCGCCTGCCGCGCACCTTCTTGGCCCAATACCCACGCGAGTGGGGGAACAGCGGGAAGTCCGGATGCGGCTTTTTGGTGGCCCCTGCCTTGTTCGGCTGCCGTCTTGTGGTAAACTTGCTCATTCGACGTTTCTGTTGGTTTTTGGGTGTCGGGTGTACAATCGGGTGTACTTGTTTCCGACAGCATTGTATCCGAAACCTTGAAAACGTCAATAAACGTCGAAGAAGTGATGTTTTGGAGAGGT
>CAYYBU010000431.1:0-3909 GCA_964469945.1 uncultured Planctomycetaceae bacterium | reverse complement strand
GGCCGCGGCAAGCTGCCGATTAGTGCAGCGAGCTGGCGATCTGCTGGAACTTGCTATTCGCATTGACGCCGATCGTGGAAATGGCCGACAGGCACACGATCACGATCAGCGACAGCATCACCGCGTATTCGACTGCGGTGGGGCCGTCTTCGGACTTGAGGAAACGATGCAACTTCACGGCAAGCGACTTCATGAGTATTCCTCCATTCCGGCGTCTGCCCCGAACCTCGGGGACTGCCCGGAATAACAGCGAACTTCGGGTTTTTCGGGTGTTGCTCCGGTTTTTCACCGCGGAGCGGGCCTGCATGCTACCCTACGAAACCCCATCTGGTTAAAAAAAGCCTTCCCCTCGTCACTCGCCGACGCACTACTTCACCCTTTCGGCAGCTAGGCGACCGACGGGGTGTTACCCCGTTGGTCCTCAGCTTTGCGTCCCGACCTTGCGATCGGTTTGCCTTTGTCGAGGATGAAAGGCTACAGGCCACGCACTGGGCGTCTTGCCTCTGTAATGAAAACTAGGTCAGGTTCCTCGAATGTCAAATGGAAAAGTTGAGCCAAACTTGTCGGCCGGGCGTGGATTTCCCCGTCGCGCGGTCCAGTTATGACGGCCCTTGAATTATCCTCCTCCCCCAACCCTTCCATAAACTATGGTTTCCTGGAACACGTTCACTTCATCGAAACGACTGACGCATGCGTCGCAGCGCCGAACCTTCCCCGAAACCCGCCGACCACGCGCAACAGGACCTGACCGCCTGGTCCCTGCTGGCCGGTCTGTTGTTGTTGGTCGCCCTGGCGGGACCGTTCTTCGCCGGCCGCTGTTGCACCCGCGACGACCTGGGGGCCTACCATTTGCCGGTGCGGGCGTTCTTCGCCCAGCAGTTGGCCCGCGGCGAACCGTTCGACTGGATGCCGCAACTCTACTCCGGTTTCTACTTGACCGGCGAAGGGCAAGGCGGCACCTATCATCCCTGGCATCTGCTGTTGTACCGCTGTTTGCCGCTCCAGGCCGCCTTGGCCTGGGAATGGCTCGGCACCTATCCCTTCCTCTTGCTCGGCACCTGGCTGTTCTTGCGCCGCCTCCTCGGCCGCCGCGATGCGGCCATGCTGGGAAGCCTGCTGTTCACCTTCTGCAGCTTCAACGTCTTGCACTTCATCCATCCCAACGCGGTGGCAGTGATCGCCCATATCCCCTGGCTGCTGTGGGCCATCGATATCGTGCTCTGCGACAGCAGCCGCCGCAAAGTGGCCTGCGCCCAGGCCGCCATCGGGTTGCTCACCGGTTCCCAATTGTTGTTGGGCTATCCGCAATACATCTGGTTCTCGCTGCTGGCGGAAAGCGGTTACGCCGCGCTGCTGCTTTACAGCCGCCGCCACAGCGCGCGGCGCGGCTGTGAGGCCCGGACCTCGTGCGCCGAGTGCGTCGGCTGCGCCCGCCAGACCTGGCCGCGCGTGGTCCTGGCCAAAGCGGCCGGCCTGTTGCTGGGGGGCGTGCAGCTTTGGCCCACGCTCGATGCCCTGGCCCATAGCACGCGGCAGACCGCCGACGCCGCCTTCGCGCTGACCGGCTCCGTCCACCCCGCCAACCTGATCCAACTGATTGCCCCCTACCTGTTCACCGACCGCGTCTTGGGAGGCAGCACCCACGAGACGAGCCTCTACGTGGGCGCCGTGCCGCTGTTGCTGGTGGTGTGGCTGATCATTCAGCGGCGTCACTTGGGCCCGCTGGCGCCGTTGGCCCGGGCAACGGCCTGGTTTGCGGTCTTGGCCCTGGTGCTGGCGATGGGCCAGTACGGTTGCCTCTACCAGTTGCAGCGATTTTTGCCGCTGGTGAACCGCTTCCGTTGCCCTTGCCGATACCTGGTCCTGTTCCAGTTGTGCGTGGCGCTGCTAGCGGCCATCGGCTTCATCCTGCTGGAGCGGTCCTATCAACAGAGCCGCGGCGGCGCAAAGGACAAAGTCAATCCGCTCTACCCCGACGCCGCGCGGCGAAACCATATCCCCTGGTCGAAGTTCGAGGGACTTTGGGCCGTGGTCGTCGTCAGCGGCGCGGCCGCTTTGACCGGCCTGCTGACGCAACATCGCCCCCTGATCGCCGCGGTGCCCAAGGTGCTGGCCGGTCCGCTGCTGTTCACGGTGGCGGCCCTGCTGGTGATCGCGGCCGCCCGCGGCGCCCGCGGCGCGCTGGTGGCATTGATCTTGCTGGCCGCCGCCGACCTGGGCGTCTACGGCATGTCCTATTCCGTCTACGAGCAAACCAGCCGGCTGGACGTTGCCGCCGCCGCGGCCGTCATGCCGCCGGCCGACCTGGGTGGCCGCGTTTTGGCCCCGCCCCAGCCCTGCGAGGGCGCGGGAAGACTTTGGACCGGCAACCAGATGATCCTCACCGGCTGGCAACGCGCCGACGGTTACACCGGGCTGGAGCCGCAGCGGCAGCTCGATTATGCGTCGTTGCCCGCCCTGCAAGTGGCGGCCACCTCCTGGGTGCAACGCGATCCGCTCACCGCGCAAATCGCCGGCCTGCTGCCGCAAGGCGACCAGTGGTTGCAAGTGCCCGGCACACTGCCCTACATCCGCCTGGTGACGCACGTCCTGCCGAGCGAGGATCCGGCCCACGACATCGGCCAGATCGACATCCGCACCACCGCGCTGACGGAACATCCGCTGGCCCTGCCGTCGGCGACCCCCGGCACGGTGACCGTCGTGGCCAAACGCCCCGGCCGCATGGAACTGGACGTCGATGCGGCCACGGAGCAATTGCTGGTGGTCTCGGAAAGCTACCACGTCGGTTGGCAAGCCCTGGTGGACGGCGCGGCCCGGCCCGTGCTGCGCGTCAACGGCGACTTCTTCGGCTGCCTGGTGGGACCGGGAAGACAACGCGTCGTGCTGGAATTCCGTCCTGAAAGCCTGCGTCGCGGTTGGTTCGCGTCGGCCGCCGGCCTGGGGCTGATTTCGATATTCTTGACTGTCGGGCTGGTCCGTTTCAAGCGACGTTTGCCGGAGGAAGATGTTTCATGAGCTATTCCATCGTGGCCGAGAGACCGCCCGTCGCCGACACGTTGCTGAGCGTGGTCTTGCCGGTTTACAACGAGGCCCGTGTGTTGCCCGAGTTGCTCCAGCGCGTGCAGCGGGCGTTGGCGGCTTGCGGCGCCGACTACGAAGTCATCTTCGTCGATGATGGTTCCCGCGACCCGAGCCCGCGCGTGCTGGACCAATTGGCCGCCGCCGATCGCCGCGTCCAGGTCATCCACCTCTCGCGCAATTTCGGTCACCAGGCGGCCGTCCAGGCCGGACTGGCCCATAGCCGCGGCGACGCCGTCGTGCTGATGGATTCCGACTTGCAAGACGCCCCGGAAGCCATCGAGCAATTCGTCGCCCAATGGCGGGCGGGCTACGACGTGGTCTATGCCATCCGTACGCGGCGCAAGGAAAACCTCCTGAAGCGGCTGCTCTTCAGCATGTTCCATCGGCTGATGTCGCGCGTGGCTACGGTGCCGATTCCGGCCGACGCGGGTATCTTCGGCCTGGTCGATCGCCGCGTGGCCCGGCAGATTGTCGCCCTGGCGGAAAACGACCGCTATTTCCCGGGGCTGCGCGGCTGGGTCGGTTTTCGCCAGACGGGCGTGGTGGTCGAGCGCAACGCCCGCTACGACGAACATCCCCGCGTCTCGCTGGCCGGCCTGTTCCGCCTGGCCAAGACGGCCATGTTCTCCTTTTCCACCTTGCCGCTGGCCATCTTTCACGTCAGCGGGGTGGCCGCCATGCTCATTTTCCTGGGCCTGAGCAGCTTTTCGCTGTTTTGCAAGTTCTGCACCGCGTGGGCCATTCCCGGCTGGACATCCTACGTGTTGATCGGCAGTTTCTTCGGCGCGCTGACCGCCCTGGGGATCTCCATCCTGGGCGAGTACGTGA
>CAYYBU010000430.1:0-3912 GCA_964469945.1 uncultured Planctomycetaceae bacterium | reverse complement strand
TGGCACCCACGGCCATCAGGAATCGGACTGGCGCCAAGCGAGGGAGGAGCTTGGAATACCTGCCGAGGTCTTTGTGTGAGCGGGGAATGCCGGCCGCTTTCTTGCGATGGGCGGGAAGACCATGAACTCGCTACGGCTTTGTCTCGGCGTCTTGGTGGAACTGGGCTGTCTCGCGGGCCATGTGGGCATGTCATGTCCGGCCGCTGAGAAGCCCAACATCATCTTCATCCTTGCCGACGACTTGGGCTACGGCGAATTGGGCTGTTATGGCCAGAAACAAATCAAGACGCCCAATCTCGATCGCATGGCTGCCGAAGGCATACGTTTCACCGACTGCTACGCTGGCAGCACGGTCTGTGCCCCGTCCCGCTGCACGCTAATGACCGGCCACCATACAGGACACGCCCGCGTCCGCGGCAATGCCCTGGTGCCATTGCAGCCGGAGGACGTGACCGTGGCCGAGATCCTCAAGCAGGCGGGCTACACCACGGCGCTCGTCGGCAAGTGGGGGTTGGGCGAGGCCGGGACCAGCGGCATCCCCAACAAGAAAGGCTTCGATTTCTTCTTCGGCTATCTGAACCAGGTACATGCCCACAACTACTACCCCGACTTCCTTTGGCGTAACGAGGCCAGGGTTTCGTTGCCCAACGTGGTTCCTGCCGCAGCCGGACGCGAGTTCGGCGCCGGGGTGGCGACGAAGCGGGTCGTCTATTCTCACGACTTGTTCGCGCGGGAGGCCCTGGCGTTTGTCACCCGGCACGCCAAGTCGCCACTGTTCCTCTATCTGGCTTTTACCATTCCCCACGCCAACGATGAAGCAATGCCCGACGGCATGGAGGTTCCCGAACTGGGCCGATACGCCCGCGAGGCCTGGCCCGCAGCGGAGAAGGGCAAGGCGGCCATGATTAGCCGCATGGACGCCGACGTGGGCCGCTTAATGGCGACACTCCGCGAGTTGGGCCTCGACGAGAAAACCGTGGTCTTCTTCACCAGCGACAACGGTCCCCACAAGGAGGGAGGCGTGGATCCGAGCTTCTTCGAGAGCAGCGGGCCGCTTCAAGGCGCCAAGCGGTCGCTGCATGAAGGCGGCATCCGCGAACCGATGCTGGTGCGCTGGCCTGGCAAGATCGTCGCCGGCCGCGTGAGCACCCTCCCCTGGGCCTTCTGGGACGTGCTGCCGACGCTGGCCGAGCTAACCGGAGCCGAAGCCCAAATCCCCACGGGAATCGACGGCATCTCGGTCGTGCCGACGCTCCTGGAACAAGGCCTGCAGAAACGCCACGAGTTTCTGTACTGGGAGTTCCACGAGGGGCCGTCGCAGCAGGCGGTGCGGATGGGAGATTGGAAGGCCATTCGCAAGCATCCCGGGGTTCCCTTGGAATTGTACGATCTCCGCCACGATCTTGCCGAGCAAACTGATGTAGCTGCCCGCCGCCCCGAGATCGTGGACCGAATCGAGGCCTACCTCAAGACCGCCCGCACCGAATCAGAATACTGGCCGATCGGGGGCAACCGTCCCAAGCCGCGGAGGGCAAATTGACGCCCAGTCTACGGGGGGATGGCAAACGGCGGTCTACAGGCTGCCTGGACCTC
This sequence comes from uncultured Planctomycetaceae bacterium, assembly GCA_964469945.1. Lineage (GTDB taxonomy): Bacteria > Planctomycetota > Planctomycetia > Pirellulales > Thermoguttaceae > CAYYBU01. Next base: position 2,319 of record CAYYBU010000430.1, on the reverse strand, counting down.
CAGCCATAATTGACGGATAGATCAGGCGCGTCCGAGGGACCTATAGCCAAGGCATGATAAACCGCTGCAATACATAACCAAGCAATCCCGTCGCCGGTATGGTCAGCACCCAGGTCCAGACCATGCGCGCAACCACGGTCCACTTCACGGCGTTGAGCCGGCGAGTGGCGCCAACGCCCATGATCGAGGCCGAAATCACGTGCGTGGTCGACAGGGGGATTCCCAGATGACTGGCCACCTGGATAACCAAAGCCGCCGTCGTTTCGGCGGCGAACCCGTGGACCGGTTGCAGCTTGACGAGGCGATGGCCGAGAGTGCGAATAATGCGCCAACCACCCGCTGCCGTTCCCGTCGCCATCGTCAGCGAACAAATGACTTTGACCCAGGCGCCGACCTCGAACTGAGGAGTCTGCAGAAACTGCAGCCAGCCGGGAAGGTCCTTGAAAAGATCGGCCCGCGTCCCTGCGACCAGGGCCAGGGTAATGATTCCCATGGTCTTTTGCGCGTCGTTGCTGCCGTGGCTGAGTCCCATCATCGAGGCGCTCAGCAATTGCAAGCGGCCGAACGTGGTGTTGACCTGGTGGGGACGCCAGTTTCGCAACAGCACCAGCAACAGTCCCATCACGATGAAACCGACGATCAGGCCAAAGATCGGCGCGAGAATCATCGGCAGGACCACCTTGGGCCAAAGCCCCTCGACCTGTTGCGTAACGGGGTTGACAACGGACCAGCGAATTACATCGAAGCGGCCGCTGACCGAAGCGATCGCCGCGCCGCAGAGACCGCCGATCAGGGCATGACTGGAACTGGAAGGGAGCCCAAGGCGCCAGGTGGACAGATTCCAGATCACGGCCGCCACCAGCGCGCTGAGGAGCGTATGGAGGGTGATGCCTTCCGTTTCCACCAGTCCCCGGCCAATCGTTGTTGCGACCGCCGTCCCCATCAGGGCGCCCACGAGATTGCACACCGCCGCCATCATGATGGCTTGCCGCGGGGGGAGTACCCGCGTCGCCACGACCGTAGCGATCGCGTTCGCCGTGTCATTAAAGCCGTTGACATACTCGAAGAGCAGCCCGAGCAGGATGACGCCCAATACCAAGGCCATCGCCGACACTTTCCGCTCAGGAGTTCTTGAGGACAATCTGGAAGATCACGTTTCCCGCGTCGCGGCAGCGGTCGATGACCTTCTCAAGCAGCTCAAACAGATCGCGGAGCACGATCATCTGCAGGGCCTCGTATTGGCCGCCGTAAAGCTCTCCCATCAACGAGAGCATCAGCTTGTCGGCATCGCCTTCGTAATGATGCAGGCGGTCGTTGGCGGCCTGAACGATCTCCAGTCGTGGTTTGCGGAGTTGCCGAACCATCTCGTCGAGCGTATCGGTGGCCAGTTGCAACAGTATGGATTGCTTCCCGAAAAGCTCCGCCTTGAAATGCGGCTGCAGCAGCAGCAGGCGCTCGGCGAACTTCTTGAGGACCTTGGAAATCCGCGACAGGGCGATGGACAGCGTGTCGATGTCCTCGCGATCGAAGGGCGTGATGAACGTATTGCAGACCATGCGGCTGATCTCTTCGCGGATCCGCTTGTCCTCTTTGCGGAACTCGATGAACTGGTCCAGCGTGTGACCGTTCTCGGGAGCCTCGATAAGCTCGCGAACGGCCCGGGCCGCACCCTTCGCTTCGTCAGAGCTGGCCTCCAGAAGCTCGAAAAACCGATCGCCGCGACCGAAGATGCGTTGAAGAGAGAACATAAGCATTTAGCCCCCTAACAGGGCTAGATGATTCCACGTGACAGGCCATCCTAACCGCTTGCTAACGCAATCCTAACAAATGTCAGGCCAGGCTGCATATATGCCCACCCGACAGATGGGGTCGCCGGCCGTTAGGGCTAGAAATGGGCAAGTCCGCAACAATATCCGACCGGATCATTCGGCTTTCCGCGCCGTTCCCTGGCCACACGAACCATGACAGCAACGTGGTCCAGCAGCCGATTCATCACTTGGCGGGCTTGCTCGGTTTGACTTGCGAGAAGACGTAGAGCATTTCACGGCAGATCTGACGGCAGCGCTCATCGTAGGCAGCCGCCTCCCGGGGCGTGCCGTCAGACTCTTTCGGGTCCACGTACAGGACCGCCACGCGGAGCGAGCAGCCCTTGACCACGGGGCAGATCTTGTCGGCGTGATCGCAGGTCATGATGGCGCCGAAGTCGTTGCTGGGGTTGGGCGCATCGCTGTAGATCTTCGAAAAGCACTTGACCGGCTCTTGCGACGGGGAATAGGTGATCCCGTAGATCGGGTTCTTGTCTTCGCCGGTTTTCGTGAT
>CAYYBU010000429.1:0-3912 GCA_964469945.1 uncultured Planctomycetaceae bacterium | reverse complement strand
GGGCGATCATCAGGTCGGTGGTGCCGCCGCCGATGTCGATGCAGGCGATGCGGATTTCGTTGCTCTCGTCGCCGAAGGCTTCCGGCTGCGCGGCGCCGGCGCCGCCGGGGCGGCGGGCATCGCCGGGACGCCGCAGCCCGGGGCGGCCGCGGCGGGCTGCCGCCGGCGCGGCCAGGGCCGCCTCTTCGGCCGCTTCCGCCTTGGGCTTCTTCTTCCCCCGATCCTGCCGCAAGGTGGAGAACCACAATCGCGGGTCCTGGCCCAACATGCGGAGCTCGCTCCAGATATACGTGAGGTGGACGGCGCTGGCCTCGTCGATGCCCAGGTTCAACTCGGGTTTGACGCGCTGGTTCTTGCCCAACGTCATGGCGAAGATGTTGATAGCCTTGTTGCCCTGGGCGGCCAGCCGCTTCTGCTCTTCCTGGATCATGCCGCTGGGGAAGCTCAGCGTCAGGGTGCGGATCTCGCGGGTGCGCCCCGCCTCGCCCGACTTGCTGCGGTAGGCCGTGGAATTGACGTAGCTGTAGGCCTGGCAGAGCAACTCGTAGAGGGCTGCGGTCATCATGGCGCGGGGGGCGTGCCGCGGCTTCAGCGGCGTTTCGGTGGCGAATTCGTTCTCGCGCGGATCGCGGTCCTGGAGGAGGAAGTCGCGATCGTCCTCGTGGACGAAGCGGAGGAAGGGCCCCTTGAGCGTGGCCGCATAAGTGCCGGTGCGGCAGCGGTCGGCCGGGTCGGCCATGTGCCAATTGGCGCCTTCCAGCCAACTGGCGTCGTCGGCCCACAGGTAGCGCTTCGGCGAGCTCAGGCCGGTGCGGATGTCGCCCTCGGCCCGCATTACCTGGGCCACGTCGTCGGCCTCGCGGCCCATCCGCACCATGGAAAAGTCATCGAACAGCGGCGGGGTGACCACCACTTCGACCTTGTTCTGGCGGGGCTTCTTGCCGCGGCCGAACCAGCCGCCGCGGACATCCTCTTCGCTGACGTTGTGGTACTCGATCTTCTTCTGCTGCAAGGCCGGCAGGTAGGGCGTGTTGCACCAATGGGTCTTGGAAGAGAACCACCGCGCCGCCGGCATGCTGATCGAATCGCCGATCTCGTCCCAGGCGTCGAGGTGGTAGCGGTTCAACAGCTCGAAGGGGAGCATTTGCGGCGTCTGCGAGATTTCGCCGGCCAATTCCACCAGCAACGCACCGGTGCGGCTGTTGCCGAAATCGATCACCATGTGGACGTGCTTGGCGTCGCCGGCGGTGGCGCTGGCCGGGCGGATGCAGACCTCCACGGGCGGGATGCCCTTGAGCGGCTTCTGTTCCACGTCCAAGAGCCCTTCCAGGCGGATCACGAAATCCTTGATGAGCGAGTTGGCCTGGCAGAAATAGCCCACTTCCGGGTCGCCGCAACTGGTGTCGACGGCCAGGAAGAGCTTGCTGGTCCCCGACTGAATGACCTGCCATTGAATGTAGGGATAGCTCTTGGGCGGTTCGTTCTCCTGCCCGCTCTCGCAGCAGCAGCGCTGCCAGCCGTAACCGATCTGGTTGCTCTGGTAGCGGCTGCCGCCCTTGAGCGGAAGACAGACGAGTTGAACCCCCGTATTGGCGAAGAGTATGTGCATGGTGACTTGCTTGTGGTCGTAGGACTCCGGGGAAAAGCGCGCCGCGCGCGCCGCGGCCAAGGTTACTTGTTGTCGTAAGGTTCCAGGAGATGGATCAACGGTCCGTTACCGGGCGGCAGCTTGATGTGCTCGCCGGCCCCCAGGGCCAGGGCTTGCGGTAGCCGCTTCGCCCAGCGCTCGACGAAAGACCCCATCAGGCCGAAACGGCTGAAGTCTTCCGGCTTGGCCTCGCGCTGCTCGCTCTGCATACTGGGATCGTTCGGCAGCAGCGGCGCCTGGCTGGGGCCGGGGTTCAGCACGTAATCGTTGAGGATGATGCGGACATACTTCCGCCGCGCACGGCGGCGGGCCGCCTCATCGCGCGTCTTCAGGTTGACCACCGGCTCCAGGACGTTGGCCAGGTTGCCGAAGACTGTCTCCGTGCAAAGGTAATCGCGCAGGTAGCGGGTGAAGGCGTTGAGGTCGTTGGCGTCGAGCCACGGCTCGCCTTCCTTGTGCGCATTGCAGAAGGCCTCGAACCGCTTGGGCACGGCGACGGTCGCCCATTCGTGGAGAAAGTTCTGCAATTGGCGGGGCAGCGGGTCGCCCTTCCGCCGGCTCTGCGTGTCGACGCAGTCGGAAAGCTGGAACTCCTCGCCGTCGGCGATGCAGAGCGATTCCTGCAAGGCATGCACGCGATAGTAGACCGCCTCTTCGTCGGCGGTGAGCCAATCGATCACCTTCTTGGCGGCGATGAGGCGTTTCTCGCGGTCGATGTTGGTGTCGGGATCGACGACCCAGCCGCGCGAGAGCTGCAAGAGGCGGTTCTGCACCTCGACCAACTCCTTGGTGAGCTGGTTCTGCTTGGCGTCGGCGCTGGTGACGGCGCGGACCCCGGCGGCGATCAGCGACTGGCCGCCGTCGCCGTCCTTCATGCAGGTGTCCCAGCGCTGCTCCGGCGCGCGCACGTACTGCTTCACCATGTCGGATTCCAGGAACGCCTTGCGGGCGCGGACCCACTTCTCCGGGTCGTCCTTCTCGCGCTGCTCGGCGTTGGTGTCCCAGGTGCCCGGATAGCGGATCGGATAGACGTTGTTGAAGGGCTTGCCGCGGCCGCCGAAGTCGTTGACCACGGTCCCCAGCGTGTCGATCAACTGGTTCAGTCGCGTGTCGTAGAGGATCTTATCGGCGTAGATCTCGCGGTTGCGGAACTCCTCGTCCAGGCCGCTCATGCCGATGAACAGCGCGGGAATCTCGTCCTGGACCTTATGCGGCCAGATCTTGTCGCCGTAGCGGGCGCGGCCCCACTTGTCGACGTGGTACTTCATCTGCGCCTTGACTTCCAGGTTGCCGCCGCGCAGCAGCAGGAAGAGCGTCTGGATCTGCAACTCGTCGGTATAGCGCTCGAAGAGGTAGGAGACCTTGCCGCGCTTGACGATCTCCATCTGCTCTTCCATCGTATTGGCCTCGGTGCGCTTGCCCTGCTCGATGCCGGTGCGCACCGCCCGCATTCCGGGCACGTCGAGGAAGTCCATCTGCTCGATCACCTTCCGCCAGTCGTCGCTGAGGCGGTGGGGGAGCACGGGCATGACCAGTTCCAACATGCCGGCCTGGATGGTTTCCAGTTCCTCGGTGCCCATGCCCGTGCCCGGGCGGTAGTCCATGATGTAGTACTTGTCCTTGGGCACGAGGTAGATGTCGTTCCAGGAGACGCGGTTCCAGACCCGCGAGGCGGGCCGCTCATAGGTCTTCGAGCGCTGGCTGTCCAGCAGAAAACGCACGCCGGCCCAGTGCGTGAAGATGGCCGGGTCGTGATCGCCCAGCGTGATCCGCTTGAGGAAGGTGGCGATCTTGATGAACAAGCCGGTGAGCGATTCCCAAGAGTCCCAGAACAGCGCGGCGGCGGTGGCCACGTAGCCTTCTTCGGTCAACGGGTAGCGGCTCAGCAGGCCGTTGAGGATGGCTTCCTTGGCCTGGAAACCGCGGCGGTCCACCGCGCGCATATAGGAATAGGCGTCGAGCAAATCCATGCGCCACTTGCGATCGACCTCGGCGCCGGTGTGCTTGCGGTACACGTCCTCGAAGTGCTCTTCCAGCTCGGCCTGTTGCCAGGTCTTGGCGGGCGTCTTGCACTCGGCATGGAAACCGCGGGCCAACACGCGCAGCCACTCCACGCGGGTCAACGCCCGGACCATCACCGGATAGTTGGGCGACACGCTGGCGCCGATGCGGTCCTTGGTGGTGAATCGCGTCACCAGCGCCGTGGCTTCCTGCGAGCCGCACTGCGGGTTCAGGTCGTTGTCGAAGGAGAGGTTCTTGTAGTA